>NZ_JBMFWJ010000050.1:0-18011 GCF_049965395.1 Acidibrevibacterium sp. | reverse complement strand
CGCCGGGCACGCATCTTCTCCTCCTGCCGCTCACCTTGTTTCCCGCGACCCTCGCGTTGTTTGCGGCGCTGCCGGCGTTTTGGGCGGCACGAAAGACGCGGCGCGGGCGGTTCCTGCTTGCCTGGGTCGTGCCGTCCTGGCTGGTGTTCGAGGCAGCGCCGACCAAGCTCCCGCATTATCCGCTGCCACTATTTCCGGCAATTCTGATGATCGTCGCGACGAGTTTGTTGGCGCGCGAACGGCCGGCGCCGCTTTGGCTCGCGCGTCTCTCGGCTGGCGCGTTCGCCTCGGCGCTGGCGGTGCTCGGGGTCGGCGCCGCGTTGCTTCCCTTCTTCGTCGCGCCGGGGTTGGGGCGCGCGAATTTATACGGCGTTCCCGGATGTCTCGCAGCCGCCGTCATCGCTTGGGCGGTCATGCCCGCAGCCTGGGCCGGCGATACGCGCGTGGCCACGGGGCGGGCTTTGCTGCTCGCGCCGTTGCTCTATTGGGCGGTTCTGGAAGCCGAATTGCCGCATCTTGATGCGCTCTGGATCGCGCCGAGGGTCGCGGCCGTGCTCGCCGGCCGGACGCCGGCCGGGGAGGGGTTCGGCGCCATCGGTTATCAGGAGCCGAGCCTCCGCTTCGTCGTCGGCACCAAGACGCGGTTTCTCACCGGCCCCGAGGATGCCGCGCGGTTTCTCGCCGATGGCGGCCGGGTGGTGTTGGTCGATGCCGCCGAACGCGACGCTTTTCTCGACGCCGCCAACGCGCGCGCGGTGCCAACCACCGCAATTGCGACACTCGACGGTTTCGATCTCGGGCGCGGGCGGCGGGTGACACTGTTCGTCTATGCGCGTCTGCCGGCGAGCTGACGTGGGATACGCATCCGTCAAACCGTGAAACGCTTTTAGACGGGTCGCTAAGCCGCGAGCCCCGCGCAGAAGGCGGCGAAAGCGGCGGCGGTCGGAAAGCTCCGCTGGGTGCCGCGCGTGGTGATCGATTGCGCGGCATAGCGCGAGGCGGCGAGGAGAGCGGTGTCGATATCGCCGCTTTGCACGTAATGATGGGCGAAGCTGCCGATGAAGGCATCGCCGGCGCCGGTGGTATCGACCGGCGTGACCGGGACCGGCGGGATCAGCCTGGTCTCGCCGCCGCTGACCCAGAGTGCACCCTCGCCGCCGAGTGTGACCACGACGTTTTCGAGCCCGCCGGCAAGCAGCGTCCGCGCCGCTCGCTCGGCGCTCTCGGCGTCCTCGGTCGGCATGCCGGTGAGAAGGTTGAGTTCGCTCTGATTGGGGACGAAAAACCGCGCCTCGCGGATACGCGCGAGGTCGAGCGCGGGATGGGCGGGCGCGGGGTTGAGCAACACCGGAACCCCGTGCCGCGCCCCCCAGGCGATGGCGTGATAGACCGTCTCCAGCGGCACTTCGAGTTGCAAGAGGATCAGTGCGCAGCCTTCGAGCGCCTCCCCCGCCTGGTCGATATCGGCGGGGAGCAGATGCTCGTTCGCGCCGGGGACGATGAGGATGCGGTTCTGCCCGTCGGGCTCGACGAAGATCGGGGCAACGCCGCTTGAAACCCCGCCAACCCGCGCAACGAAGCGGGCATCGATGCCCTCGGCGGCGAAATTGCGCAGCGTGTTGGCGCCGAACTCGTCATCGCCGACTTTGGCGATCATCGTCACCGCGCTGCCGAGGCGCGCGCAAGCGACCGCCTGATTGGCGCCCTTGCCGCCAAACCCCATCTCGAAGCGCGGCGCGACCAGGGTCTCACCCGCCGCCGGCATCCGCGCGACATAGGTCACGAGGTCGATCATGCAGCTTCCGATCACCGCGATCCGGCCCGCCATCTTCTTCCCCCTCACCCGTTCATCGCCGCGATCGCCGCGGCGAGTGCCGCCGCGTCGCGCTGATCGGCATAGCCCGCGCGCACCGAAAACGCCGCCCGCGCGCCGGGCGCGAGACAGCGCACATTGCCCTTCCGGCTTTCCGCCGTGAAGCCCTCGGGCTCGCAGGTCGCCGGCAGCGCGAAGGCGGCAACCGATTGATCGGGATTGGCGAGCAGCCAGCGCACGGTTTTCGGAAATTCCGCCGGCCGATAGGCGATCGTGAAACCATCCCCGGCCGGCCGACGCAGCATGAGATGCGTGAGACCCGCGGCGTCGGTTGCGAGGCCGCGGAGATAAAATACCTGCTCGGGATCGCAATCGCCGGGCCGATCGAGCCGCGCCATGCCGGCGGGGTCGGCGGCCAGCGCCTCGATCCGGGCGAGATAGGCGGGGCTCGGCGTGACATGCGCCGGCACCGCACGGCGGACCACCGTCTGCGCCGGGGTGTAGGCCAGCGGCTGGAGGATTTCGCCGCCAGGGACGAAGGCGAAATTGATGTGGCACATATACATGAGCGGCATCGGCCGATAGGAGAGATTCTCGACCGCCATGCCGATATCGAATGCGGGTTCAGCCCCGAGTGTCACTGTTGGCGTCGCGCGGTAATGCGGGCCGAAGCCGCGCGCGTAATCGACCGTGCTCACCAGCCGAAGATACGGCCCGGCTTCCCCCTCGCCCGCCTCCAGCGCCGCGTCATCAAGCGCGAGGGTGGGGAATTCGCCATGCACGGGATGGCTGTCGCCCTCGCCGGGCACGCCGTTGGCAAGAAGGCCGCTATGGAAGGCAAAGCAGCCGTAGGTGCCGACGATATCGGCGCTCGGGCGTGGCGTCGGAAACATGCTCCGCATGGTGAGATCGACGCCGTCGAACCCGGCCTGCCACACCATCTGGCCGAAAAACGGCAGCACCACCACCGCGCCGCGGGCGTTGGCGAGGCGGACCGCCTCAATCCCGCTCGGGTAGCGAAAGACGCTGGCCCGGAGCGCGCCGAAGCAAACCAGCGTTCGCTCTTCGGCGGTGAAGACCGCGCGCGGCAGGGCGATCCTTGTCTCGATCATCGCCGTTTTTCCTTCATCTCGGGCGGGTGCGCCAGGCATTGAGCGCGATCGAGGCGAGCAGGAACACCCCCCACATCGCATCGACCAGGAAATTGCTGAACCGCATGAGCTGCATGCCGCTCGCGAGCAGCATCAGCGCAAGCAGGGCGACGATCACGCCCGCGACCGAGCCGCGCCCGCCCGCAGGATCGGTGCCGCCGAGCACCGCGATCAGCACCGCCTGCAGCAGATAGGAGATGCCATAATCCGATTTCGCGGCATTGGTGCGCGCGGAGAGCAGAATGCCGGCGACACTGGCGAGGGCCCCGGTCAGCACATAGGTCAGCAGCAGGGCGCGGCGCGTGCGCAGGCCGGCGAACACCGCCGCCTTGGGATTGGTGCCGATCAGGACGAGGCTGATCCCGAACGCCGTCCGTCCGAGCAGGAGGGCGGTGCCGCCGGCGAGGGCGAGCAGAACGATGAGCGGCAGCGCGATGCCGCCGACGGCGCCGTTGCCGATCATCGTCCAGCGATCGGGAAATCCGACGATCGCCGGCCCGCCGGTCAGAACGAGCGCGATGCCGGTGAACACCTGACCGGAGCCAAGCGTCGCGAGGATCGGCGTGACGCGGAGCCGCGAGATCAGAAACCCGTTGACTGTGCCGGCGATCAGGCCGGTCGCAACCGCGATCGCGATGCCGGCGGCAACCGGCAAGGCGCCCATCGCGGCAAGCCCCGGCCCGCGTGCGCCGCCATAGGCATGAAAGAACAGCCCGGCGAGGATGCCGCCGAGATTGGCGATGCCGATCACCGAAAGATCGATCCCGCCGGTCAACATCGCGACCATCATCGCGATCGCCAGCAGCCCGAGTTCCGGCGCGATATAGGTGATGGACAGGAGATTATAAGGACGCAGGAATTTATCCGGCACCAGCGCCGTCATCAGCGCGAAAACCAGCAGCGCGAGCAGAACGAGCTGCAGCAGATTGGCATCGAGAGCAAGGACGCGGCGAAGCGCTTTTCGCATTTTGGCTCGTTTTAACAGGGGATAGTAGGCAGTGAGTAACAAGAATCTTCTTTTTCTGAAGAAAAAGAAGCAAAAAGACTTTTCCCCCGTTCTCTCGGAGCGGGTAGTGCCTGCGGCACTGCCCAACAGGAAAAATTCTTTTTTTCAAAAAAGAACATGTTTCCTCAGGCGATCTGCTGGCGGTCGCGGAGCGCGGTGATGGTGGTCGCGGTGATGATGATACCGCCGACCACGATCCGCTGCCATGTCGTTGCGATGTGCATGAGGATCAGGCTGTTCGATACCATAACCAGCATGAATACGCCGAGCACCGTGCCGAGCACGCTGCCGCGGCCGCCGAAGATGCTGGCGCCGCCGAGCACGACGGCAGCGATCACGTCGAGTTCGACGCCGACGAAATCGCGCGGATTGGCGAGCCAAATCATCGAGCCGTGCAGCAATCCGGCAAAACCGGCGAGCGCGCCGGCGAGGCCATAGACCGCGAAAACGATCATCGTCGGGTTGAAGCCGACCCTGCGCGCCGCCTCGGCAGCACTGCCGAGCGCAAAGACACCGCGCCCGAGCAGCGTGCGGGTCAGGAACAGATGCACGAGAACGGCCGCGAGCAGATAGACGACGATCATCGCAGAGAGGCCGAAATGCGTGCCATCCGGCCCGGGAAGCTCGATCAGCGTCATGCTCGCAAACCCGATCAGCTCCTTGGGCATGCGGTCGATATTGATCTGGCTGGTGCCGACGAGGCCGAGCAAGCCACCGCGCACCGCGGCCGCGGTGCCGAGCGTCACGATCAGCGGAATCATGCGCAGCCGACTGACGAAAAACGCATTGACCAGCCCGAGCCCGAGTCCGATCGCGGTTGCCAGCGCAAACGGGCCGAAGACGCCGTGCCAATCCCAGGCGATCATGGCGCGGATGGTGAGATAGAGCGCGGCGACGGCGAAAGCGGGGAAGGAGACGTCGATCCCGCCCGAAATCATCACCATCAGGACGCCGAGCGCCATGAGGCCGACGATGACATTGCTCCGCGCCAGGCTGAAGAGGTTGGAAAGACTCCAGAACGCCGGGTTGATCAGGCCGATCAGGACCATCGCCGCGAGCAGGACCAGCGCAATCACCGTCTCGGAGCGGCGAAGGGAAAGAAAATTCATGTCAAAGCCTTGAGTTTTTCGGCGAGCGCGGTTTCGCTCAGCGCCGCCGTGTCGCACGCCTCGACCAGCCGCCCGCGATGCATGATGAGAACGCGGTTGCAGTTCTGGATGATTTCGGGAAGGTCGTCTGAGATCAGCAGCACCGCAAGATCGCCTTCGCGCGCAAGGTCGCGGATGCGCTCATGAATGCCGGCCTTGGAGCCGACATCGACGCCGACGGTCGGGCCATTGAGGATCAGGATGCGCGCCTTGCCCATCAGCCAGCGCCCGATCAAAACGCGCTGCTGATTGCCGCCGGAGAGGGAGGCGACCGGAAGAGTGCCATCCTCGGTGGTGATCCGCATCTGCCGCATCATCGCGTCCGCGTGCGTCCGCGCGCGGGCGAAATCGATGAAGAGATGGCGCGTCATCGCGTCATAAGACGTCGCGAGCAGATTGCGGTGGATGCTTCGGGAGAGGAACAGGCCCTCGGTCAGCCGGTCTTCCGGCACGTAGGCGACGCCCGCCTTGATCGCGGCGGCGACATCGCGCACGGCGACCGGCGCGCCATCGATGCGGATCTCGCCCTGATAGTGCGGGCGCATGCCAAAGAGGGTCAGCGCGAGATCGGTGCGGCCGGAGCCGAGCAGGCCGGTGATACCGACGATCTCGCCGGAGTGGACCGCAGCGTCGATTGGCGCCAGCACCCCGGGCACCGCGAGAGAGCGGAGTTCGAGCCGCGCCGCGCCGCCGTCGTGTGGCGTCCAGCGATAGGCTTGGGTTGCAAAATCCTGGCCGGTCATGGCCCGCGTCAGCGTCACCTCGTCGAATCCGCTCGCCGCGCCCGCGGCGGCGACGGCGCCGTTGCGCAAAACCGTGATGCGCTCGCTGATCTCCAGCATCTCGCGCATTTTGTGGCTGACGAACAGCACCGCGATGCCTTGCGCCTGGATATCGCGCACGATCGCAAACAGCCGCGCGACCTCGCGTCCGGTGAGTGCCGTGGTCGGTTCGTCCATGATCAAAAGACGCGGCGCCGACATCAAGGCGCGCGCGATGGCGACGAGCTGGCGCTCGGCGGTGGTGAGCGTCTCCACCGTCGCCGCGAGATCGATCGTAACGCCAAGCCGCGCCAGCGCCGCGCGCGCCAGCGCGCGCACGCCCGACCAGGAGACGAAGCGGCGGCGGGCGTGCACTTCGCTGGGCAGCGCGAGATTTTCTGCAACCGAAAGCGCGGGAAAAAGCGAAAAATCCTGATAGATGACCTGCACGCCATGGCCGATCGCGGTGATCGGATCGAGTGCGGCGACCTCGCGGCCATCGATGCGGAGTGTGCCGGCATCGGGGCGATGAACCCCGGCGATGATCTTGATCAGCGTCGATTTGCCCGACCCGTTCTCGCCGGCAAGGCAATGGATTTCGCCTTGCCCGATCGCGAGCGAAACCCCGGCGAGCGCGCGCACGCCGCCGAAGCTCTTGCTCACGTCATGAAGTTCAATGAGGGGTGCGGTCATGGCGGAAGCCGCGCGGAGGGTACCCCCGCGCGGCGCGCGATCAGAAATTATATTGGCTCATATTGTCTTTGGTGACGCCGACCCAGCCCGCGCCATAAAGCAGATTGGGCCGCGCCGCGTTCGGCGTGGTGAGGTTGGTATAGCCGCTCAACCCGAGATCAAGACCGGATTTGATCGCTTCGCGCTGCTTGGCGAGCGTCATCACCGCGAGGATGTTCATCGCGTAGCCGGCGACCGCCGGATCCCAGAACTGGATATAGCTGATATCGCCGTTCTTCAGATACTGGCCGGCGACGGAGACGAGGCCGGTGCCGGAGAAGAACAATTTGCCGGCGAGGCCGCGCTCGGCGATCAGCCGGCCGGCGCCGGCGGAGGTCGGCATCGGGCCGCCGAGAATGCCCTTGAGATTGGGATAAGTGGTCAGCACCTCTTTGAGCTTGTTATAGTCGGTATTGGCATCGTCATAGGTCTCGATGCGCTTCGTCACCTCGAACATTTTCGGGAAATGCTGCTTCTGATAGGCGATGCCGCCGTCGATCCATTCGTTCTGCGACTGCGAGGTGAGGCTGCCGACGGTGCAGACATAGCCGCCCTCGCCACCCATCTGCTGGCCAAGGACTTCCATGAGCTTCGCGCCATAGGCGCGGTTGTCGAAGGCCTCGATGTCGTAATCGGTGTTCATGAGGTTCGATGCCTCGTGCGAGATCACCACGATGCCCTGGCTGCGCGCCTTCTTCAGCACTGGCTCGACCGCTTCCACCGAGAAGGGAACGATGCAGATGGCATCGACGCCCTGGGCGATCAGGCTCTCGACGATTTGAACCTGTGCCGCGGCATCGGCTTGGCTCGGCCCGACCATCCAGGTGTCATGGCCGGTGTCGTCCTTGAACTGCTTGACCCCTTCACGCATCCGGTCGAACCAGGCGATGCCATCGACCTTGACGACGGTCGCCATCGAGAATTTCTTGCCGACCGCTTTGGCGGTGATCCCCGGCGAAACCTTCGCGGTATCGACCGGACCCGAGGCCGCGAAAGCGCGCGGCACCCCGAAGCCCAAGCCAAGACCGGCGCCGGCCAGGGCGGCGAGCGAGCGGACATTGAAGTCGCGGCGTGTGATCATGGTTTCCCTCCCTTGGGTTTCTAATAGCTGTCGGCCGGTGTCTTGGCCGCGCCGACGAGAACGAGGCTTGCGCTGGCGCCGATCCGGCTCGCGCCGGCGGCGATCATCGCGTTCGCGGCGGCGAGGTCGCGAATGCCGCCCGAAGCCTTGACGCCGATTTTCGGCCCGACGATGCGGCGCATCAGTGCGACATCGGCAGCGGTCGCGCCACCGCCGCCATAGCCGGTCGAGGTTTTGACGAAATCCGCCCCGGCGGCAACGGCAAGCGAACACGCGGCGACCTTTTCCCCCTCCGTCAGCAGCGCCGTCTCGAGGATGACCTTGAGCAGCGCCGCCGGCACCGCTTGCCTGACCGCGGCGATATCGGCGCGGACGGCCTCGTGATCGCCCGCTTTCAACGCCCCGATCGCGATCACCATGTCAATCTCGCTGGCGCCGTCCGCGACCGCGCGCGCCGCCTCGGCGGCTTTATTGGCCGAGGGCGTGGCACCAAACGGAAAGGCGATGACCGAACACACCGCAACCGGCGCCGCCGCCAGCGCCCGCCGCGCAGGCGCGACCCAGAGCGGGTTGACGCAGACGGCGTGAAAGCCGCAGGCCGTCGCCTCGGCGCAAAGCCGACTGACGTCTGCTGGCGTCGCGTCGGGGCGAAGCAGGGTATGATCGATCATCGCAGCCAGCCTATCGGGCGCGAGGGGTTCTCCGGCGGTGTTCATGCGGGCCTGACATTCCTCCCTGGGCGGCTGGGCGCGCCGGCCCATCGACGTGATATTTGTCACATTTGTGCCAAGCTTCACATTCGGCAGCGGACGAGTCAAGCTGGGCGCGATGGTCGGGAGAAGGGAACAGCCTGTGGTGGACGCGAGCACGGTGCGGCGCGACCGGCGTCTTCTGACGCTCGGCCGGCTGGTGCAGGCGGAGGGCGCGCTGAGGCTCACGGATGCGGCGCGGGCGCTCGAGGTCTCGCCCATGACATTGCGGCGCGACCTTGCCGGCGACGCCGCCGCGGCGCGGGATCTCGCGCTGCTCGGCGGCCACGTGACGCGGGCGTCTTCCGCCGCGCCGCGCGCCGCGCGTTACGTACTGGATCGTGAGCAGGGGAGCGCCGCGTACGCAAAACGGGCGGCGGCGCGCCATGCGGCGCGGCTGGTGCGCGAGGGCGACACCCTATTCATCGATTGCGGCACCACGCTTCCCCATCTGGTCGCCGCGCTGCCGGCGGGCGTCGCGCTCACCGTGGTGTGCTATGCCCTCAACATCGCCAATCTCGCCTGCCAGCGGCCCAACACCCAGATCGTGCTGCTCGGCGGCCTGTTTCATCCCTCCTCGGCGACGTTTTCCGACGAGGACGCGCCGTGCCAGCTCCGCCGGCTCGGCATCACGCGCGGGTTTTTCTCGGCCGGCGGCGTCGAGCCAGCGCGCGGCGCGAGCTGCTGGAATTTCCACGAGGTGCCGATCAAGCAGGCGGCCCTGGCGGCGGCGCAACACTGCCATCTCGTCGTCGATCACAGCAAGTTCGGCCGCGCCAAACCTGCATTCTTCGCGCCTTTGTCGGCATTCGAGAGCGTGATCTGCGATGCCGCCCCCGATGCCGCGACCCGCGCCGCCTTCGCGACCTTGCCTCTCGACGTCGCGCCGAGGCAGACTTCGGCGCGCCCCCGGCGCGGCGAAAGAACTCCGACCAATGAATGATCCCGCGCGGCTCAGCCCTCCCGCGTCGCCCCCGGCTGCCAGAGCACGTCGCGGTCAGGGGCGTTGAGGCGCCGCGACACCACGAAAAGAAGATCGGAGAGGCGATTGAGATAGGCGACCAGCGCCGGGTTGAGGGGCTCCGCGGCGGCGAGATGCACCACGTCGCGCTCGGCGCGGCGGGCGATGGTGCGGGCAAGATGGGCATGGGCGGCAGCCGTGGTGCCACCCGGCAAGACAAAGCTTCTGAGCGGCGCAAGGCCGACATTGAGGGCGGCAATTTCCCCCTCTAGCCGCGCGACCTGCGCGGGCGTGAGGCGAAGGCGCGTTTTCCCTCCGCCTGGCTCATTTTCGACCCGCTCTGGGCTCGCGAGGTCGGCGCCGAGATCGAAAAGATCGTTCTGGACGCGCCCGAGCATGGCATCGAGATCAGCCATCGCCGCGGTGTGGAGGCGGAGCAAGCCGAGCGCGGCATTGGTCTCGTCGACGGCACCGATCGCCGCGATCCGGGCGGCGTCCTTCGGCAGCCGTGTCCCGTCTGCGAGCGAGGTCTCGCCGCCATCGCCGCCGCGCGTCGTCACCCGGTCTATTCGCACCATCCCGCTACTCCTTTGTGTTAGGCATGAATGTTCTTTTTTGAAAAAAAGAACCAAAAAAACTTTTATCCGTTGGGCAGTGCCACCGGCACTGCCCCCGCCGAGGCATTGGCAACTCCGAGAAACCGGAACAAAAGTCTTTTTGCTTCTTTTTTCAGAAAAAGAAGATTTTTTGCCTTAGTTTACCATTTTACTTTCGAGATCGAAGTTGATTTCGATCGGCATCTCTGACGCCACCGGCGCGCCACCGGCCATGGCCGGGCGAAAGCGCCATTTTGCCACCGCGTCATGGGCGGCGCGGTCTAGCAGCAAGTAGCCGGAACTCCGGACCACGTCCACCGCCGCCGTGCTGCCGTCTGGCGCGACATGGACGAGGAGTACGACCCGCCCCTGTTCGTGCAGCATCGCCGCCGCCTCGGGGTAGGCTGGGGGAATGTTATGGACGGTCGAATCCGGCCCGGCCGGGATGACGTCGGGGCCGGTGACGATGCCGGTACCAGGGTCGCCGCCGAGGCCGAGCCGGATCGCGGGGGCGGCGTGGCTCGGCGGTGCCGACGGGGCCGGCTGGGCCGCCGGCGCGGCGGCGGCGGTCTGCTCGGTCTTGGGCAGCAGCACCTGATCGGGCTTGTTCGCTTCCGGCAGGGGAGGCAACGGTGGCGTCGGTTTGGCCGCAGCCTTGGCGTTAGGCGCCTCCTTGGCCGTGGGGGCTGCCTTCGGGGCAGGGTTTGGCGCCGGCTTTTCGGCTTTTTCGCGCGGCCCGCTGCCGACCGTCGGCGTGTCCTGGACCACCAGTTCGACCTTCGCGAGCGGTGGCTTCGCTTCCTTGACGGCGGCGCCGAAGGGCACGATACGCAAAAGCAGCAACGCCAGCACGAAGAGATGAATCCCGGCCGAGACCGCAAAAGCGCGGCCAGTGCCGCCGCCCGCCGGGCGCGAGATCGGCAGTGCTACGCGCATCGCGCGATCAGACCACGACCACGCCGTGATGCTTTGCCTTGCTTTCGGGTTCGACATGAATGGTGGCGACCAGCCCAGCCATTTCGTTGCGCAGCGCCGCTTCGATCCGATCGCAGATGGCATGCGCCTCGTCAACCGTCATCCCCCCCGGCACGACGAGATGGAATTGCAAAAACGTCGTCTGCCCGGCGTTGCGGGTACGCAGATCATGCACTTCGAGCGCGCCTTCGGCGTGTTCGGCAACCAGCGTCTTGATCCGCGCCACCACCGCCGGGCTCGGCGCCGCATCCATGAGCCCGTCCACCGAGGCCCGGATCAGAAAAAACCCGGTGACCAGGACATAGATCGCGGTTGCCGCGGCGAGCAGCGGGTCGAGCCAAAGGGCGCCGGTCGCGAGTGCGAGCACGAGGCCGAGCAGCAGCCCGGCCGAGGTCGCGACATCGGTGAGGAGATGGAGACCATCGGCGCGGAACGCCGGCGAGCGCAGCCGCCGCCCGGCGCGCGTTAGCACAAGGCCCCAGACGCCGTTGAGCAGCGTCGCGCCGCCATTGAGGGCGAGGCCAAAAGCCGGGTCGAGCAAAAGCGGGCCGCCGCGCCAGACCAGCCAGGCGTGCTGCAAAATCGCCCAGGCGGCGGCGACGATCAGCCCGCCCTCGATGACGGCGGCGAAGAATTCTGCCTTGCCATGGCCGAACGGGTGGTTGCTGTCGGCCGGCCGGGCGGCGAACCAGACGGCGCCGAAGGTGAGCAGCGCGGTCGCCGGGTGGATCAGGCTCTCCAGCGCATCCGAAAACAGCGCAGCCCCTCCGGTATGCCACCAGGCGAACCCCTTGATGGCGATCACCGGAACACTGACGGCGATGCTGCCGAGCGCAACGCCCTTATATTGCCCCATGCGCCCGCAACCCCATGATCCTCTCGCGGCGCTCTAGCAGAGCCAGGCCACAGCGTCACGCCCTGAAGGTGCGCGCTTGACACCGCCAGGCCACTCTGGCCCGATGGCGCCATGTCGCGCGCGCCGCTCCTGCTTCCGCCTGACGAGACTGTCATCGTCGCCTTCGCCGAGCAGGCTTTGGCGGCCATTCCGCCGCGCCTTGCCCGCCATCTTCAGGGGGTCGCGATCATGGTCGAGGACATGCCCGACGAGGAGACGCTGCGCGAGATGGAGCTCGAGGCCGGCTGGGATCTGACCGGGCTTTATCGCGGCACCCCGCTCGGCCAGAAAAGCGTCGATGATCTCGCCCGCCAGCCGGATACCATCCTGCTCTATCGCTTGCCCATCCTGCTCGAATGGATCGAGACCGAGGTCGATCTCGAGTCCCTTGTGCGCAATGTCGTGGTGCATGAGGTCGCCCATCATTTCGGCTTCAGCGACGCCGAGATCGCGGCGCTGGAAGCCGAAATCGAGGGGCACGAATAGCGTCACCCCTCGAACGGATCGCGCACCAGGATGGTGTCGTCGCGCTCGGGGCTGGTCGAGAGCAGCGTCACCGGCGCCTCCACCAATTCCTCGATGCGGCGGACATATTTCACCGCCTGTGCCGGAAGCTCCGCCCAGGAGCGGGCGCCGCGGGTCGAGCCCGACCAGCCTTCGATGGCTTCATAGATCGGCTCCGCCGCGGCTTGCGCGCCGGGGGCGGCGGGAAGGCGCGAGACGCTCTCGCCGCCGATGCGATAGCCGGTATTGATGCGCAGTTCCGGCAAGCCGTCGAGGACATCGAGCTTGGTGAGCGCGAGCCCCTGAATGCCGCCGACCTTGACCGCCTGGCGGACCAAAGCCGCATCGAACCAGCCGCAACGCCGGCGCCGTCCGGTGACGGTGCCGAATTCGCGGCCGCGATCGCCGAGCATCTCTCCGGTGGCGTCGAGAAGCTCGGTCGGAAACGGGCCGGCGCCGACCCGGGTGGAATAGGCTTTGGCGATGCCGAGCACGAACCCGACCGCGGCCGGCCCGACCCCGGCGCCGGCGGCGGCGGTCGCGGCGACGGTATTGGAGGAGGTGACGAACGGGTAAGTGCCGTGATCGACATCGAGCATCACCGCTTGCGCGCCCTCGAACAAAATCCGCCGCCCGGCGCGGCGGGCCTCATCGAGGCGCTCCCAGACCGGCTCGGCGAACGGCAGAATCTTGGGGGCGAGCGCCAGCAATGCGTTGAGCAGCGATTCCTTCTCGAACACCGGCGCGCCGAGCCCGGCGAGCAGAGTGTTGTGGTGCAGCAGCAATTCATCGAGCTTGGCGGCAAGTGTCTCCGGCTCGGCGAGATCACAAACCCGGATGGCGCGGCGCGCCACCTTGTCCTCATAAGCCGGGCCGATACCGCGCCCGGTGGTGCCGATCTTGCGCGCCCCGCGTGCCGCTTCGCGCGCCTTGTCGAGGGCGGCGTGCAGCGGCAAGATCAACGGCGCGTTCTCGCTGATGCGCAGATTATCCGGCCCGACACGGAGCCCCTGGCGTTCGATGCGGGCGATCTCGGCAAGCAGCGCCTCGGGATCGACGACAACGCCATTGCCGATGATGCCGAGCTTGCCGCGCACGACGCCACTCGGGAGCAGGGACAGCTTATAAGTCTCGTTCTCGACGACGAGCGTATGGCCGGCATTATGCCCGCCCTGGAAGCGGACGACGATCTCGGCGCGGCTGGCCAGCCAATCGACCACCTTGCCCTTGCCCTCGTCGCCCCATTGCGCCCCGATCACCGCGACATTCGCCATCGTCTCACTCTCCAGAAACCGGCCGCACGCCATCGGCGAGCAGCACCAGGGCGCAGCCGAGGCGGCGCGCCTCGGCGATCGGATCGGCGGCCGTCAGCGCCGCGACCGTTGCAAAGCCCTCGGCGCGGAGCGCCCGCGCGCGCTCGGGATCGGCGTTGAGCGGCAGATAGACACGCTGTCGCGGCGTTCGCCCGGGCGCTGCGCGCAGCACCGCGTCGGGATAGAGCGTGAGGCCGGCGGCGGGTTCTTCCGCCTCGCCGCAGAGATAGCGCCCGCCGCGGCCGAGTTCCTGGTTGTAGCCGGGCGCATAGACCGTCATGCAGACCCCGGTGTGATAGCGATAGCCGCGGAACTCGACCGGATCGACAGTGACGGTGAGGCCGGCAAGGCCGAGCCCTGGCGCCCGCGCCGCGATCGCGGCGACGACCGCTTCGAGCCGCAGCGCCTGGGCGCGTGCCGGCGCGGGCAAATCGGCGGCACGGAGCGCAGCGAGCGCGCGCGGCGCGGCGCCGGCGGCGAGCAGGAGCTCGATCAGCGTCGGCGCCAGTGTCCCGGCGAACGCCTGAACGGCGGCGGCATCCTTGCGGTCGAGCGCGCGGGCGAGCCGGCTCCGCGCTGGCTCGGCGATCCGGGCGCCATCGACGAGGGCGTCATCGAGCAAAGCCGGAATCAGCGGCGGCGCGGTGAGATCGACGCTGATGCGATGAAGGCCGAGCGCCGCCAGCGCTTCGGCGGCGACGAGAACCAGCTCGGCATCGGCCTCGGGGCTATCGGCGCCGATCAGCTCGATGCCGGCCTGGGCGATCTGGCGCTCGGGCGCGAGCTGGGTTGCCCGCACCCGGAGACACTGACCCGCGTAGGAAAGCCGGAGCGGACGCGGCGCATCGGCGAGCCGCGTGGTTGCTATGCGGGCGATCTGCGGCGTGGTGTCCGAACGCAGCGCCATCATCCGGTGGCTCGCCGGGTCCATCAGCCGGAAGGTCTGATCGGCGACAGCACCGCCCGTGCCGGCGAGGAGACTGTCCTCGAACTCGAGGAGCGGCGGCTTGACACGCTGATAGCCATGCGCGGCAAAGACGGTCATCAAAGCTTCGACCGCCGCAGCCTCGGTTTCGGCCTCGGGCGGCAGGACGTCGCGCAGACCCGCCGGCAGCAAGGCGGGGTTCGGGGGAGGGTCGTCGGTCATCGGGCTTGGGCTATAGCACCGGGCGAGGCGAAAGCAAGGCGCCGCCATGGCGTCGCCGGGGTCAGACCGGGCGGGTGCCGAGCAGGGTGAGCGCGGTTTCGGAACTGGTAATGATTTCGACGAGCCGCAAGCGGTCGATCCGCGGCAGGGACATCGCGGCAATACGTTTGGCGGCTTCGCGCAGGACGCGATCATAGAAGTCACCGCTGCCGGCTTGGCGGCTCGCCTGCTCGAAGGCGCGGAGATCACGGGCGATGGTTTCAAGCCCGGTGATGGTGTCGTCGTCGGGGTCGGTGAGGCTGGTGAGCGAGACGAGCAGATGGCGTTCGAGCAGCAGGGTGAAGGAATCCCGGCAAGCGCGATCGATCGAGCGGCGCAGTTCGTCGATCCGAATCTTCTGCTCAGGGCGGGCCGTGGATTGCTCCGCGAGCCCGGTCAACAAGGTGGTCGCGTGGGCGATGGTCTCGGCGGCATGGAGGACGCCGCCGGCACCGTTTGCGGCGAGCGCGATGATGGGGCTGTTGGCGAGCCTCTCCAGAGTGTACTCGGTCGCGCGTTCGGCGGCCATGCGCCCGTCTTTCTCCTGGACGTCGGCGATCTCGCGGGCGAGTTCGGGGAGACGCGAAAATCCTGGCAGACGGTGCATGAGAAGTGCGATCATCACCGCGAGCGTCTGGCCGCCGCGCTCGGCGGCGCGGATCAGAATAGCGCGGACCGGCGTTTCGACGTCGTCTGGCGCGCTCCCGCTGGCGCATGCATCGACCAATTCCTGAATGGCGACCGCTTGGGCAAAGACGACGGCGATGGCGCCGGCGATGGTGGCGTGATCACTATCCGGCAGGCCCGTCGTATCCTGCCAATCCGGCGGCGGGGAGGCGCTGCTGAGAACCCGCGAGGCGGCCGGCCAGAGCCTGGCGCCGGCGGATCGGATTACCGCCTGATCGGTGACATTGCGGCCGGCGATCATCGCCTTGATGGCCGTCGCGTCCTCGGCGAGGGCACGTTCGACATGGCGCGCGAGCGGGGCGAGCACGGTGCGCGGCACGCCGAGGGTTCCCCGCCGCCAGCGCGCCCCGGGAACGATGAGCGGATCGATCGGGATAAACAGGAGGCGGGCGAAATTGAGCGGGCGCGGCGGGGCGATTTCGGCGAGACGGCCGCGGAATGGAGCTAGGAGATCGTCGGCCTCGCCGCGTTCGGGCAAGGAATCGATCATCGCGACGACGCGGGTGATCTGATCGGCGCGGGCATCGACGAGCAAGCGGCGCAACGCCTTTATCTTGGCCGGCCCGATCGTCAAGGCGCCGCCACTCATGCCGCGAGCACCGTGAGCGAGAGGGCACGCAACGCTTCGTTCCGCGCGAGGTTCTCACCAGCCCCCGCCATCGGGCGAAACGTCGCGGCGGTGCGGCGGCGGGGCGCGGGGGGCAGACTCTCCTCCTCGCTCGCCTGCCCATCGAGGACATCGGTCGGCAGATGCGGCACGAGGCGGAGGATGTCATCGAGCACAGCGTGATCGATGCTGGCGCCGGCGGCGCTCTGCCAAAGCATCAGAACCCGCGCCCAGCCATCGAGCAGCCAATCGGCACGGGTGATGGTGGTGGTGATGGCGGCGCGATCGGCGATCCAGGCTCGCGCCAGGGCGAGCGGATCGGCAAGAAGCTCGGCCGCGGCGGTGAGAGCGGCGCGCGCGTGATTGGCAGTGGTCGCGGCGTGACGCGCCAGCAGACGCGCCGACGCGAACGCCTCGCCGCCGCTGCGGCCGCGCGCCTCAACATCGGTGGCGAACCGGGTAAGGGCTGCGAGCAAGCGGGGCAAAAGCGCCTCCGCCGCCGCGGGGCCGGTGCCGACGGGGGCGAAAAAGGTGGCCAGGGCCTCGATCCAGCCCGCGATCGTTTCGGTGGTGGTGTTGAGGGTCCGCGCGAAATGAAGAACAGCGGCGCCGGCGCGGTGCTCGAGCTTGCTTTGTTCCTCCTGCTCCGGCGGCAGGGGATGGGCGCCGGGCGGCTCGGCCGCGCGGATCAGCCCAAGCAGGATATGGAAGTGGGTTTGCAGCACCTGCTTGCGTCCAGCCGCCATCGCCGCTTCCGCGGCCCGCCGCGCCGCCCGCCCCGCGGCACCGCCGGCGGCGACGGCCTGTGCGGCGCGGCGAAGGGCGGCGGGGGTGAATTCCGCCATCGCGCCGAGCGCGGTTGCGAGCAGATGGTCATGCACGCTCGGCCGAAACGCGTCGCGCGCCGCCGACCAGGGCATGATGTATATGCCGCGGGTGCCGGAAGGGTTGGGCAAGATGACCTCGAACCCGCCGGCCTCACGCCCGCCAAGGCGCACCCGCGCCCCGGCGAGCGCCGGCGCGGTAAACGGCGCGGCGAGGCCGCGTTCGAGAAAATTCGCGGGCCGATGAGAAACGAGAAGTTCGAGCGGCGGGCTGGGCATGGCCCTCAGAATGCCCGGCAATCGTGAAAAAATATGAAACGATCGCCTTAGTCAACGAGCCTCGCCGCTCACGTCCCCGCCCGCGCCCGCAGCGCGTCCCGGAGATGGGCGCGGTCGGCGAGGCGGCGGAGCAGCGGCCCGCGATCGGTCATCTCGACCACCGCGAGTGAGGCGACGGGCGCATCGATCCGATCGCGATAGCGGCCGAAATCGATGCCGAGCAGCGAACAGAGCATGATCCGGATCGTCGCCTTGTGCGAGACGACCAAGACATTGCCGGCGTGATGAGTGCGCAAAATCTCATCGAGCACGGCGACGGCGCGGCGCGCGACGTCAACGCCACGCTCGCCACCATTGGGTGCGTTCCAGCCAGGATCGGCGAGCCAACGCACGTAATCGTCGTGGAAATGGCGGTTGACGTCTTCCTGCGTCATCCCCTCCCAGGCGCCATAGGCAATTTCCATCAAACCATCGCGTCGCGTGACGGTAAGCCCGAGCGCGTCGCATAGCGGCTGCGCGGTATCGCGCGCGCGCCGGAGCGGGCTGCCATAGACCGCCTCCCACGTCTGCTCGCGATAGGCGGCAGCGAAATCCGCCGCCATCTGATGGCCCTCCGGCGTCAGATCGAGATCGAGCATGCCGCAAAAACTGCCGCTCTGGCTCGATTGTGTCTCGCCGTGGCGAAGAAAATAGAGTGTCACGCTCATGATCCGAACTCCTCAAGGCGAAGCCTCATTGACAAT
>NZ_JBMFWJ010000049.1:0-18844 GCF_049965395.1 Acidibrevibacterium sp. | reverse complement strand
CCTCCTCCAAGTGCATCAGGTGCCCGCCGCGGCTGAGCTTGACATCACGCTTGAGAGGCGACGACGCGAGCGCGTCGAATAGCCAACGCCCGTCGGCATCGGTGCACATGCTGTCCCACTCGCCCCGGATGATACCGACCGGCGCCCGAATCAGACCAGGGTCGTAGGCAAGCCTGCCTGCCCAAGCGCCGTAGATGTCCTGGAATGGACCGAGCGGAACCCTGACCGCCGGCGGCGTCCGCATACGGCTTTCAGGATCGCAGTCCAGGTAGCGCTGACCCCACTCATGAAAGTGCCGTTCCAGCAGCACGGGGGGCTCGCCTTTCGGTGTGTCCGCGGTGAAGCGGTGCCATTGGTCCTGTAAGGTCACCAACTTCCAAGCGGGCAGGCGTGGAGCGCTCGCCGTACTGTGGCGCTAAGTGATCGGCGCGAAAAACACGGGGCGGCCCACCAGCTCCGGGCAGCGCCCAGCGAAGTGCCCGACAGCCATCGTGCCCCAAGAGTGAGCGATAATTGAGATGCGCTCGTTCACACCGTAGCGGCCAGCAATGAAGCGCGCGGCTACCTCGACTTGCCGGCTAGCATCCTCGGTCCGGCCTAGCGGTGGGTGGCGCTCGGCCGGCTCCGCCATCTCGGGATACCGGTCGGAAAGTATGCCGAAACCGTGGAAGTCCTCCGCCGCATCGATCCTCGCCAAGCTCAACCGACTGCCTGAACCAGCCGAATGAGTCAGAACACTAGATGATTTTATTCTGTTTATCAGTGCATTATGGAGTCTTCTGGGATGCGCTTGGATGGCTCCGGAAGGGCCAAAATCATTCCCACTCGATCGTGCCGGGGGGTTTGCTGGTGATGTCGTAGGTGACGCGGTTGATGCCGCGCACCTCGCCGACGATGCGCCCGGCGACGCGCGAAAGAAAGGCAGGATCGAAGGGATAGACATCGGCGGTCATGCCATCGGTCGAGGTCACGGCGCGGAGGGCGCAGGCGAAATCATAGGATCTCCCATCCCCCATGACGCCGACGCTGCGCACCGGCAGCAGCACCGCGAAGGCCTGCCAGATCGCTTCATAAAGGCCGGCGGCGCGGATTTCCTCGAGGAATATGGCGTCGGCCTGGCGCAGGATCGCGAGTTTTTCGGCGCTGATGGCGCCGGGGATGCGGATCGCAAGCCCAGGCCCGGGGAAGGGGTGGCGGCCGATGATCTCATCTGGCAGGCCAAGCTCGCGCCCGAGCGCCCGCACCTCGTCCTTGAACAATTCCCTGAGCGGTTCAACCAGCTTGAGCCGCATCCGCTCCGGCAGGCCGCCGACATTATGGTGCGATTTGATGGTGACGCTGGGGCCGCCGATGAAGCTCACGCTCTCGATGACGTCGGGATACAGCGTCCCTTGCGCGAGATATTCGGCGCCGCCGAGTTTGCCCGCCTCCTCCTCGAACACGTCGATGAATAGGCGGCCGATGGTTTTGCGCTTCCGCTCGGGGTCTTCGACGCCCTCTAGGGCGGCGAGGAACAGCGCCGAGGCGTCGCGATCGATAAGCGGGATCGCGAGACGGTCGCGGAAGGTCCGCACCACTGCCTCCGCCTCGCCAGCGCGGAGCAGGCCATGATCGACGAAGATGCAGGTCAATTGATCGCCGATCGCGGCATGGATGAGAGCGGCTGCGACCGCCGAATCGACCCCGCCCGAGAGGCCGCAGATCACCCGCGCGGGGCCGATCTCGGCGCGCAGCCGCTCGATCGCCTGATCGCGGAACCCGGCCATCGACCAGTCGCCACGGCAGCCGGCGACGGCATGGGTGAAGTTTTTGAGGAGGGCCGCGCCGTGCGGCGTATGGATGACTTCGGGGTGGAACTGCACGCCGTAAAAGCGGCGCTCGTCGTCGGCGATGGCGGCAAAGGGGGCGCCGTCGCTGGTCGCGACGGCGCGGAAGCCGGGCGGCAGACGCACCACGCGGTCGCCATGGCTCATCCACACCTGCTCGCGCTCGCCGCGCCGCCAGACCCCGGCGAAAAGCGCACAATCGCCGACGACATCGACGAAGGCGCGGCCGAATTCGCGATGGTCACTGCCTGCGACCGCGCCGCCGAGTTGGGCGCACATCGTCTGTTCGCCATAGCAAATCCCGAGCACCGGCACACCGGCGCTGAAGACGATGTCTGGCGCCCGCGGCGCCGCCCCCTCGGTGACGCTCGCCGGGCCACCGGAGAGGATAAAACCGCGCGCGCCGAAGGCGGCGATTCGCGCCGGGTCCGCATTATAAGGCCAGATTTCGCAGTAGACGCCGCTTTCGCGCACCCGCCGGGCGATGAGTTGCGTCACCTGGCTGCCGAAATCGAGGATCAAAATCCGGTCGGAGGCGGGGGAAATGGGCTGCACAGCGCGCCTTTCGCTCACGAAGCACCCTCGGCAAGCGGCGGGCGCGTCGGGTTGGTCAGGCGCTGTCTTTGCCGCAGTGGCCATCCGGAGGCAAGCCGCTTAAAAGCCGCCGCGGCGGGCCCGGCCGGTCCGGTTCGGGGCAGTCCTTGACACCGAGAGAGACCGGCTCCTAGCCTCGAGACAGCGAGGAAGCGAGAGGAACGGACAAGATCGTGAGCATTAAAGGCAAGGCCTATATCGTCGGTGCCTATGAACATCCGACGCGCAAAGCACCCGATAAATCCCTGGCCCAGCTTCACGCCGAAGTGGCGCTCGGCGCGCTCGCCGATGCCGGGCTCGGCAAGGAGGACGTGGACGGGTATTTTTGCGCCGGCGACGCCCCTGGCATGGGGCCGCTCTCGATGGTTGATTATCTCAATCTTCGTGTCCGCCATGTCGATTCGACCGATACCGGCGGCTCCTCCTATCTCATCCATGTCGCCCACGCCGCCGAGGCGATTGCGCTCGGGAAATGTCGGGTGGCGCTGATCACGCTCGCCGGGCGGCCGCGGAGCGAAGGCATGGCGACCGGCACCGCGCCGCGCGCCGGCAACCCCGCTATCCCGGAAATCCAATTCGAATACCCGTATGCGCCGACGGTTGCGAATATGTATGCGATGTGCGCGATGCGGCACATGTATCAGTTCGGCACCACCAGCGAGCAGCTCGCCTGGATCAAGGTCGCCGCCTCCCATCACGCCCAGCACAACCCGCACGCGCTCTTGCGCGAGGTGGTGACGGTCGAGGAGGTGCTCGCCTCGCCGATGATCGCCGATCCGCTGCATCGGCTCGATTGCTGCGTCATCACCGATGGCGGCGGGGCGCTGATCGTCGCCCATCCCGATGTCGCGAAAAGCCTGAAGCGGCCGCGGGTTAAGATTCTCGGCGTCGGTGAGGCGGTGAAGGGGCAGTTCGGCGGCGAGGTCGATCTCACCTTCTCCGGCGCCGCCTGGTCGGGTCCACGCGCCTTCGCCGAGGCCGGGGTCAAACCTGGCGACATCCAATATGCCTCGATTTATGATAGCTTTACCATCACCGTCCTCATGCAAATCGAGGATCTCGGCTTTTGCGAGAAGGGGAGCGGCGGGCGCTTCGTTGCCGACGGCAATCTGATTTCGGGGGTCGGGAAATTGCCGTTCAACACCGATGGCGGCGGGCTTTGCAACAACCATCCCGCCAATCGCGGCGGCATGACCAAAGTGATCGAAGCGGTGCGGCAATTGCGCGGCGAGGCGCATCCGGCGGTGCAGGTGAAGGATTGCGCCCTGGCGCTGGCGCATGGGACTGGCGGCTCGCTCGGGCTGCGGCACGGAAGCGCGACGCTGATTTTGGAACGGGAGTGAGGAAGAGACGATGGCGATGAGCACACGACGCAAAATCCCCGCGCCTGAAGCGAATCCTGAGACCGCGGCCTATTGGCAGGCGGCGGCTTCGGGAAAGCTCGTCATCCGCGAATGCGGCCATTGCGGCAAGCTGCATCATTATCCGCGCGCACTCTGCCCGTTCTG
Organism: Acidibrevibacterium sp.; assembly: GCF_049965395.1. Taxonomy (NCBI): domain Bacteria; kingdom Pseudomonadati; phylum Pseudomonadota; class Alphaproteobacteria; order Acetobacterales; family Acetobacteraceae; genus Acidibrevibacterium; species Acidibrevibacterium sp. The sequence continues at coordinate 14,916 of NZ_JBMFWJ010000049.1, read as the reverse complement.
CTTCAAGCCCGCCACCGGCTGGCGGGAGGTTTCGGGACGCGGCAAAATCTATGCCTACAGCGTGATGCGTCGCGCCGAAACCCCCTACGCCATCGCCTATGTCACCCTCGAGGAAGGCGTCACCATGCTCACCAACCTGATCGATTGCGATTTCGACGGCTTGCAGATCGGCCAGGCGGTGAAGCTGGTGTTTCAGGAAAGCGAAGGCGGTCCGCTCGTGCCGATGTTCAGCCCCGTATGACGCAAAGGGCCGGCGGCGCTTGCAGTCGCCGAGATCATCGCTTAATCAACCAAAGACGCGGTCCCGTTCGTCTAGAGGCCTAGGACACCGCCCTCTCACGGCGGTAACAGGGGTTCGAATCCCCTACGGGACGCCATTTCGGTGTAAAACTGCGAACGCCAAACGCCGCCGATTTCCCACCGCCGGCCTCGGCCCGCTCGGCGTCGGCGCGGGCTCGGTCGCGGACCGTGCTCAGCTCGGCGATGCGATCCTTCAGCATCGGATCGGCCAAGTCAGCGACGCCGCCCTCGATGGCATCATAGAGGCGCTTGAGCCTAGCCTCCGCCTCGGCTGCCCGCCAGCGTAGCTCGGTGACATGACCGGTCCGTCGCATGGCCCATTCCTCCCGACGATGCGGCACTGCGGCGAGGATGTCCTCCGGCCGTTCGGGGGCGAGGAGCCGCCACCCCAGATGGTCGGCAACCAGGTTGTCGAGCTTTTCCATCGGCACCGTCCGGCTCCGGCAGTCGGTCCCGCCCTGCCGGCCTTGGTCGAGCAGGTGTAGTAGCGATACCGCCCCCCTCGTCTCCCGCACCCGTCGGTGCGGGAGACGTGCCAAAAAACGTCAGGCGGTCGCGTGGCTCGCGCCGCGTTGGGCGAAGCGGTGGTCGAGGCTGAGAGCGCCGGCGCCGAAAGCGACGAGGTGCAATAGCCCGCCAGCGATGGCGAGGTTTTTCAAGAAATTGATCTGCTGGCCATGGTCGGCGAAATTATTGTGAAAGGCGAGGGCAGTGACCACGGAAAACAGCGCCATGATGGCGGCAACCGCCCGCGTCTGCCAGCCGAGCACCAGGAGGATGCTGCCACCGACCTCGATCAACACGGCGACGATATAAGCGGCCATCGGCAGCGGCAGCCCGCCGGAGGCGATATATTGCATGGTCCCGGACGGATTCTCGATCTTGCCGATGCCGGCGAGAATGAACAGGACGGCGATCAGAATGCGCCCGATGAGATCGACGCTTTGCTGCATGGTGGTTCTCCCGTTAGCGCGGCGTGGCCGCGCGGATTGTCGCGATGGCGTGAGGATAGTCGGTCATTAATTCAATGTCGAACGAATTTTCATGCGCTCCCTCCGCTCTGCGGACGGCGGGGATCGAACCCGCACTTCCGAAACGGAAAGCAGATTTTAAGTCTGCTGCGTCTACCTGTTCCGCCACGTCCGCATGAGAAGATCCTTATCCCTCGCAGAGCCCGCGGGCGATTTCAAGCGCGCGTTGGAGCAGCGTTTCATTCGCCTCGGGCGTGAGAAACCCGCTATGGGCGGAAAGCGTGACATTGGCGAGGCGCGTGAGCGGGTGGTCTGCCGGCAGCGGCTCGGTCGCGAAGACATCGAGCGCGGCATGGCCGATATGCCCGCCCTCGAGCCCGGCGATCAGCGCCGCCTCGTCAACCAGCGCGCCGCGCGCGGTGTTGACCAGAATAACGCCCGGGCGGAGCCGCGCGAGGCGCCCGGCATCGAGAAATCCCCGCGTTTCGTCAGTGAGCAGGAGATGAAGCGAAACGACATCGCTTTCGGCGAGCAGCGTGTCGAGGCCGACGAAGCTGACCCCGGCCGCGGTTTTCGGGCTCCGGTTCCACGCAAGCACCCGCATGCCCGATCCCGTCGCGATTCGTGCGACCTCGGCGGCGATTCCACCAAAGCCGATCAGGCCGAGCGTCTTGCCGGTGAGCTGCACCCCTGGAATGCGCGGCCAGCCGCCGGCGCGGACGCCACGATCCATCGCCGCGATCCCGCGCGCTGCCGCCCACATCAACGCGATGCTATGCTCGGCAACCGCGGTGTCGCCATAGCCCTTGATGGTGTGGACGGTGATGCCGAGGGCGGCGAGTTCCTCGGGGTTCATATAGCTCCGCGCGCCGGTGCCAAGAAAAATGACATGGCGGAGCGCGGGGCAGGCGGCGAGTGCTGCCGTCGGGAGGGCGGAGTGGTCATCGAGCACGAAATCATAGCCGGCGAGCAGGCGTGGCAGATCTTCGGGCGCGATGCGGGCGGCGCGGTTGACGGTAACCGCCGGGTCGCCGGAGCGTTGGAGGCGCGCGAAAATCGCCGCCATGGTGTCGTCCGCATCGAGAAAAAGACCGCGCATGAAGCTGCCCCCGGTTGATCATCGCCTGGATCCGGCCACTCTGCGGAAATCGGTGGAGGCGGGCAAGCCGCGCCGGCGCCGCGCGCGTTGGCTCGCGCGTGCGATCATCGTCTTGGTCTGGGGCGGGCTCGCGCTCGGCCTCGTCGGGTTGTGGCTGATCTATGATCTGCCACGCCCCGAAGACGCCGCCACCCTCCGTCGGCCGAGCCTCACGCTCGAGGACCGCGCCGGTCACGTGATTGCGCGCTATGGCGATATCGTCGGCGCGACGGTGCATCTCGCTGATCTGCCGCCTTATCTTCCGGCGGCGGTGGTCGCGGTCGAGGATCGGCGGTTTTTCAGCCATGGCGCGCTCGATCTATGGGGGATGGCGCGGGCCGCGTTCATCGATCTCACCGCCGGGCGGATCGTCCAGGGCGGCTCGACGCTCGAGCAGCAGGTCGCGAAAACCCTCTTTCTCAGCAACCGGCGGACATTCCGCCGCAAAATCCAGGAGGCCATTTTATCCTTCTGGCTTTACGATCATTTTTCTCGCACCGAGATCCTCGAGATCTGGCTCAACCGGGTCTATCTCGGGGCCGGGGCGTTCGGGGTGGACGCTGCTGCGAGGGTCTATTTCGGCATTCCGGCGCGCCGGGTTTCGCTGTGGCAGGCGGCGATGATCGCCGGGCTGCCGCGCGCGCCGGCACGCTTCAACCCTCGCGCCGACCCCGCCGCCGCGATCGCCCGCACCCGCCAAGTGCTGGCGGCGATGCGCGAGGGCGGGGTCATTACCGAGGCCGCCGAAAACGCCGCCGTTGCCGCGATCGCATTGCCACCGCTTCCGGGCGGCGGCTGGTTCGCTGATTGGGCGGCCGAGCAGGCTGAACCCGGTCTCCCGCCCGGTGAGGACATGACGCTGCGCACATCGCTCGATTCCCGCCTGCAAGCGCTGGCCGAGGTTCGGCTCAAGGCGCTGCTCGACGGCCCCGGCGCCAGCGCCGGGGTGAGCGAGGGTGCGGTGGTCGCGCTCGATGCTGCGACCGGCGCGGTTCGCGCCATGGTCGGCGGGCGGGCCGAAAGCGGCGGCGGCTTTAACCGCGCCGTCGCCGCGCGGCGCCAGCCGGGCTCGGCGTTCAAGCCCTTCATCTGGCTCGCCGCCCTGACGCGAGGCGAAACGCCGGCGAGCCTGGTCGAGGATGCGCCGATCAGGATCGGCAACTGGGCGCCGCATGATCTCGAGCATCGCTATCTCGGCACAATCACGCTCACCACCGCGCTCGCGCAATCCTCGAACACCGCCGCTGTGCGGCTTTTGCTCCGCAGTGGCGGACCGCGCACGGTGATCGCGCTTGCCCGAAAGCTTGGCATCAACGATCCCCTGCCGGATGACGCTTCGCTCGCCCTCGGCACCGCCTCTGTCGGGCTTCTCGAATTGACCGCGAGCTACGCGCCGTTTTTCAACGGTGGCAATGCCGTCCGGCCAAAGTTTCTCGAAGCCGGGCCCGCCACCCGAATCCCAGTGATCACGCCAGCGGAGGCGGCGATGATGAGAACCATGCTCGCCGCCGTGGTCAGCGACGGTACTGGCCGCGCCGCCGCCATCCCGGGCGAAAGCGTCGCCGGCAAAACCGGCACCTCCCAGGCGTATCGCGATGCCTGGTTCATCGGCGCGGTTCGCGGCACGCTGATCGGCGTCTGGTTCGGCAATGACGATGCGAGCCCAACCAAGGGCGTCACCGGCGGCAGCCTACCGGCACGTTTGTTCCATGACCTCGCCGTGATCGTCGCGCGGGAGTGACGGAAAGGGCGAAGGGAAATTCTAACGTCGCGCGGCGCCTATCAGGGCGGCGCCGAATAAAGCCGCGGCGGTGGTTGCAACGATGATCAGAAAGCGCAGCCGCCACGCCGCGGCTTCCGCCTCGGCGGTCATCGTCTGGCGCAGCGCCGCGCGCAGCGCGGCGGCGCGCGCCGGAAGATCGCCCGCGCGGTTGACGGCGGCGGTCGCGGCGCCGCCGAATCGCGCCTCGTCATTTTTCCCGAGCGCTGCCGCCATGGCATCGATGTCGGCGGTACGGCCGGCGGCGAGTGCGTCATCGACCATCGCCTCTTCATGCAGAGCGCGGGCAAGCGGCAACGGCGCGGCATAGGTCGCGAGAATGCCGGTAAGGCCGACGACGACGAAAGCCATCGCGAGAAAAGCGATCAGGCTCCCGCCCCGCCGCGCCGGGGGCGGGCTCATGCGTAACGCCGCAACAACGCGACCAACCGCCCTTGCAGGCGCACCCGCTCGGCGGGAAAAATCCGCGTCTCGTGGCGAGCGTTGGCGGGCTCCAGGGCGATCGAATTGCCACGCCGGCGAAGCCGTTTCAGCGTCACCTCGCTCTCGTCGATCAGGGCGACGACGATTTGGCCGTTTTCCGCGCCCTCGCCACGACGGATGATCGCGGTATCGCCATCGAGGATGCCGGCATCGATCATCGAATCGCCGGCGACTTCCAACGCATAATGTTCCCCATTGCCGAGCAGCGCCACCGGCACCTCGATCAATGTGCCATGATCACGCAGTGCCTCGATCGGCAGACCGGCGGCGATACGGCCATAGAGCGGCAATTGCACCGCGCTCGCCGCGGAGGCGGCGCGCACGCCCTGGAGCCGGGCGGAGAAGTCGCCGCGGATGACATTGGGGGCGAAACTGGCGGGGGGAGAGAGCCCGGATGGCGAAGCCACACCAGCGGCTGCCGAGGAGACACTCGCGACGTCATGGCCCGGCCCGCTCGCGGCGGCGATGTCCTCGGGCAGGCGCAGCACTTCGAGGGCGCGGGCGCGGTGATGGCGGCGGCGCAGAAACCCGCGTTCCTCCAGCGCCAAAATCAGGCGATGGACGCCGGATTTGGATTTGAGCCCGAGTGCCTCTTTCATCTCCTCGAAGCTCGGCGAGAAGCCAGTGCTGCGAAGATGCTGATCGATGACGGTCAGAAGCTGGTATTGCTTGCGGGTCAGCATGCGAGCCTTTTCTGTCTTGTTTTATCTCGCCCCAAAGACACCGGCCGCTGCCCCAAGCCACCCAGGCCGTGTCGAGCGAGAGGAAACGCCGTTAGGGACTCCAGGATTTCTGATCAGTGTTCTATATTAGTTCTTGTTCGCCCGTCAAGCGCGCGCGAGCGGCATTCCCGCGAGAGGGATCCTCACGGTTTCGCAGGAGGGGCTGCCGGGAGGAGGCCGAGCACGTTATAAAGCCGGATGCTCGGCGGCCAGCGCCGCATCACCGTCTCGCGATGGTGGGCGGCGGCATAGCCGGCATAAACGATGATTGCGAGGCTCGCCGCCCAGCCGAGCCAGATCGCGGTGCCGGGCCGGCGGCGTGGTGGCTTCGCGGGGGGTGTGATCCTCCGCTCGGCGGCCGCGACCCGCGGCGCCTCGGGAATGCGGACGGCGGATTCGGGCGCTACCACGGCGGTTACCGCGGGTGTCGCCTCCGGCTCGGGCGGCGGTGGCGTGGTATCGGCGCTCGGCTCCCATTCATGGCCGCAACGCGCGCAACGCGCCCGCCGGCCGGGCACGAGCAGCGTGTCCGGAACCTCATAAGCCGCGGCACAGGCGGGACAAGTGATGTGCATGAATGTCTCGAGAAGTTACTTTGCCGTCCCGGCTCGGCTCTGGCAATGCCCCGGGGAAGGGAATGGGACAATGCGCGACGAGGTTTGCACCCTCTTTCCTGGCTTGGCAAAAGGATAGGGAACAACAACGCGATTCGGGATGATTAGATTTCACGAAGTCGGACTTTCCTATGGCGAAGGCGCCGGCGGCGGCCGGGCGGGGCTGGTTTTGCGCGATATCAGCTTTAGCGTCGCGGCGGGCGGGTTTCGCTGGCTGCTTGGCCCCTCCGGCGCTGGCAAAACCAGTCTTCTCCGCCTGCTGACGCTCGCGGCGCGGCCGAGCCAGGGTGAGGCGGTCATTCTCGGTCACCCCATCCATACCGCCGCGCGCCGCGATCTTGCCGCGCTCCGCCGCCAGATCGGCGTTGTATTCCAGGATTTCCGGCTGCTCAGCCATCTTTCGGTGTTCGATAACGTCGCCTTGCCGCTCCGCCTCGCGGGGCGACCGGAGGGGCAAATCCGCGCCGATGTTTCGGAAATGCTGCGGTGGGTTGGGCTCGCCGGCCATCTCGCGGCGCTGCCGCCGACGCTTTCGGGCGGCGAGCAGCAGCGCGTCGCCATCGCCCGCGCGGTGATCAATCGCCCGAGCCTCATTCTCGCTGACGAGCCGACCGGCAATCTCGACGAAGCCCAGGCGGAACGGCTCATGCAGTTGCTCGGGGAGTTGAACCGGCTTGGCGCCAGCGTCATCGTCGCGACCCACCAGACCGCGCTGGTCGCGCGTTATCCGGCGCCGGCGCTGCGGCTCGACCAGGGGCGGCTGGTCGGCGATGCGTAGGGAGCACGCGCGGCTGCGCCCGGCGCGGTTCGACGAACTTGGCTTGAAACGCGCTTTCGCGCCGCGTTTGCTGCCGCTCTTGGTCGCGGCGGTGGCGTTGCTCGCGGCGCTGGCGCTCGCTGGGATGCTTGCCGCCGCCGGCCTTGCCCGGCATTGGCGCGAAGGGGCGGGCGCCAGCTTGACCATTCAGGTGCCCGCACCTCAGGCGCCGGCCGCCGCTGGCGCGGCGAGCCGGGCGGACGCGGTTCTCGCTTTGCTCCGTGCCGATCCAGGAATTATCGCGGCGCGGCGGCTGAGTGATGCCGAACTCGAGGCGCTGCTGCGCCCCTGGCTGGGCGCAACACCTGGCGCGCTCGGTCTTGCGGTGCCGGCGGTGATCACTGTCCGCCGTGTCGCCGGCGCTGCCCCGGTCGCCGAGGAGACGTTGGCGGCGCAGCTTACGCCGGTCGCGCCGGGGACACTGGTTGAAGCCGCGGGACCGTGGTTTTCCCGTCTAACCGCGTTAGCCCGCAGCTTAGAGGCGCTGGCGGCGCTGGCGCTGCTCATCGTCGGGATGATCGCCGCCCTGGTGATCGCGATCGCAACCCGCGCGAGCTTGGCCGCGCGGCGAGAGGCGCTGGAAATCGTCCACGGGCTGGGTGCCAGCGACTCCTATATCGCCAACCGGTTCGCCGCCCGCGCCGCGTGGCTCGCGGCGCTTGGCGGGGGGCTCGGCACGCTCGCGGCGCTGCCAGCGCTGGCGTTGCTCGGGCGGGTCGCAGCCCCGTTTGCGGGGCTTATCGCGCCCGGCAAGGACGCCGCGAGCGGCGCGGCGGCGGGGTTGGCCCGTGGCATCCTGCCGCTCGCCGCGCCCTGGCTCGCTCTGCTGCCGCTGGCCGCGGCGGCGATCGGCTGGCTCACAGCGCAGGGGACGGTGCGGCGATGGCTCCGCCGTCTACCGTGACCGGCATGAGATGGGCCGCCCCGTGGCGCAGCGTCCTTTTGGTCACGCTGATTGCCGCCGGTGTTTGGTTCGGTGGATTCCTTTGCTTCGTCTCGGTGACCGAGACGCCCCCCCCGCCCGATCTGCCGCCCGCCGACGGGATCGTCGTCCTCACCGGCGGGGCGGATCGGATCGCCGACGGCCTGCGTTTGCTCGCTGCGGGCAAAGGGCGGGAATTGCTGGTTTCGGGGGTGGCTTCGAAGCTCGATCTCGCCGAGATGGCGCGCCGCGCCGGGCTCGACCCGGCACCGCTCGGCGGCCATGTTACACTTGGCCGGGCGGCGCTGACGACCCGCGGCAACGCCGCCGAGGCGGCGCTGTGGGCGCGGCAAAACGGCTTTCATTCGCTGATCCTGGTCACCGCGACCTATCACATGCCGCGCGCCCGCGCCGAGTTTGCCCGCGCCATGCCCGATGTCACGCTTTACGCCGCCGCCGTGGTGCCGCCGGCGATGCGCGGCCCCTGGCAATGGACGACGCTCAAGCTGCTCGCCGTCGAATACAGCAAGTTTCTGGTCGTCGCCTCCGGCCTCTCGGCGGTGTTGCCGGGCAACGACTGGGGCCACGAGTGAGGGAGATCAGCGGGGGATGATGTTTCTGCGCTCGGCGCTGTTCAATCTCTATTTCTTCCTGCTCACCTTCGTGCTTGGGATCGGCGGACTTGGCGTGCGCTGGTTCGCGCGCCGCCGGGCGCTCGCTTACGCGCAATTCTGGGCGCGACTGCTGCTCGGCGGCTTGCGCCGGATTTGCGGCATCTATCCGGTGTTGATCGGTTTTGAGTATTTGCCGCCGGCGGGGCCGGTATTGCTCGCCTCCCAGCACCAATCGGCCTATGACACGCTGGTCTGGCTCACGCTGCTCGCCCATCCGACCTACGTGATGAAGCGGGAACTCAAGAAAATTCCACTGTTCGGGCCGCTCACGCCGCTGGCTGGGATGATTTTGGTCGATCGCGCTGGCGGTGCCGCGGCGCTGCGTGGCCTTCTCGCCGAGACCAGGCGGGCGGTGGCGGAGGGACGCCAGATCGTGATTTTTCCTGAGGGAACGCGCACCCTCCCTGGCGAGCGGCGGGCCTTGCAGCCCGGGGTCGCGGCGATGGCAGCGGCCGTGAAATTGCCGGTGGTGCCGGTTGCGACCGATTCCGGTCTTCGTTGGGGAAAAGACGCGTTTTTCAAGCGCCCGGGACCGATCCATCTCGTCGTCTGCCCGCCGCTGCCGGCCGGCCTGCCGCGCGAGGCGCTGCTTGCCGGCCTCCAAGCGGCTTGGGATGCGGCGCCGCTTCCGCGCGCCGGCGCGAGGTGTGGGTAACTCTGTGGGAGGATCGACGGAAAGCTCCGATGTCACACCAATGTCAAAATTCAGTAATTTGAAAAATCAGACATTTTCGTTAACTTCGCGCTGCCCGGGTGGCCGTTCGCGAGATGGGGATAATTGGCTGGCGGCACGTGCTGATCGGCCCCTCAGTGCGCGAGCGATCGCCCGCGCGTTTCCGGCAGTGTGAAGGCGGCGAGGAAAAAGACCGCGTAGGCGACGGTTGCGAACACCGCGATGGCATCGGCAAGAGGAATGATCTCCGCGAGATAGCCAACCAGAGTCGGGAACAGGGCGCCGACCCCGCGCCCGAAATTATAGCAGAATCCTTGTCCTGAACCGCGCATCGCGGTCGGAAACAGCTCGCTCAGAAATGGACCGAAGCCGGAAAAGTAGCCTGACGCAAAAAACCCGAGTGGAAACCCGAGCACCAGCATCGCCTGGTTCGGGATCGGGAGCTGGGTATAAGCGAGCACGAGGACGATCGCGGCCGATGAGAAGACGAGAAACAGCATTCGCCGCCCGATCCGATCGGCGAGCCAGGCGCCAATGAGGTAGCCTGCGAAACTGCCGGCGATCAGTGTCGCGAGATAGCCGGTCGAGCCGATCACGCTGAGGCCGCGGCTGGTTTTGAGAAAGGTTGGAAGCCATGTGGTAATGGCGTAATAGCCGCCTTGCGCGCCGGTCGAAGCGAGGGCGGCGAGCAGGGTGGTGGCCAGGATGTCAGGCGCGAAAATGCGCACGAGAGTGGGATGCGGCTCGCCCTTGGCAAGGCGCTGCCGACGGTTGGCTGCCGCAAGCTCCGGTTCGGCGACGTGGCGGCGGATGTAAAGCGTGAGCAGCGCTGGTGCGACACCGAGCGCGAACATCGCCCGCCAGGCGAGCGCTGGCGACACTGTGGAAAACAGCACCGCTTGGGCCAGCACCGCGCCCGCCCATCCCAGCGCCCAGCCCGCTTGAACCGAGCCCACGGCGCGGCCGCGAAAGGCCGGGCGGATCACTTCCCCCATCAAGACCGCGCCGACCGCCCATTCACCGCCGAAGCCGAATCCGAGCAGCGTGCGAAAGAGCAGTAACTGATTGAAACTCTGCGCGAAGGCGGAAAGTAGGCTGAACAGCGAAAACCACAGGATGGTGAGCTGGAGCGTGCGCACCCGGCCGATGCGGTCAGAGAGAAATCCGGCGAGCCAGCCGCCGATGGCGGAGGCAAGCAAGGTTACGGTTGCCGCAAGCCCAGCGCGGCCGCCGCCGACCTGCCAGAGCCGCATGATCGAGCCCAGCACCAAGGGGTAGATCATGAAATCCATGCCATCGAGTGCCCAGCCGGTGGCGCAGGCGATGAAAGTGCCGCGTTCGGGCGCGGTCATGCTGCGGAAGAAGGCGAGGAGCCCGGTGTCCTCTTGGGAAACAACGGTCGCGGGAATGGCAGGGATTCCTTTCTTGTCAAAAAGACAAAGAAGATTTTTAAAAGGGCAAAAGTCTTTTTGCTTCTTTTTCTTCAGAAAAAGAAGATTCTTTTTTTCTTTTACCTCCTAAAGCGTTGCCGCGGCGCGGGCCGCCTGATTGTAATGGCCGGAGAGCGCGCGCAACAGGGAAGCGAGCGCCGAGAGCGGCGCCTCGCCGGGGCCGGTGTCGGCGAAGCCCTGAACCAGCAGCCGCTCGCGGATCGCGGCGTAGCGCGCGCAGAGCGCTTCACCGGCCGCTGTCGCACGCACCTGCACCTCCTTGCCGGCGCGCTCGCTGATGATGAGGCCGGCTCGGGTCAGTTTGCCGAGCGCGTAGGTGATGAGATGCGGATCCTCGATATCGAGGACGAGGGCGATATCGGCCCGCCGCTTCGGCCGGTCGCGGTGGCGGACGGTGTGCAGGATGAGCACCTCGATCGGTGAGAGGCCGGGCGCGCCGGCGGCGGCGGCGCAGCGGATCATCCAGCGTTGGAAGGCGTGATGGGCGAGGGTGAGGCCGAACTCGACCTCGGAAAGCGCTGGTGAGCCGCCGGCCGCGAGATGGGCGGACGAGACCACGGGATCATGCTGGAGATGTGGGGCAGCCTTGCTCTCGGGCATCGGGCGCTTCCTTTGCGGTAGACGTTGAGAAATCGTTGACGATTTGATGATAATTTGTCAATAATGGGGAGCAAAAAATCCAGAGACGGAGCCGCCATGACCCAAGCCGCCATGCCGCGCGACACATCGCCAGACGTTCCTCTCGCTCCCGGTTGGCAGTTCTGGATCGATCGCGGCGGCACCTTCACCGATATCGTCGCGCGGGCGCCGGACGGGCGCCTCTTTACCCATAAACTGCTCTCGGAAAACCCCACCCGTTATCCCGACGCGGCGATCGCGGGGATCAAGGCGATGCTCGGCCTCGCCGCCGATGCCGCGATCCCGACGGGGGTGATCGCGGCGGTGAAAATGGGCACCACGGTCGCGACCAACGCCCTTCTCGAACGCAAGGGCGAGCGCACCCTCCTCGTCGTCGATCGCGGGTTTGCCGATGCTTTGCGAATCGGCAACCAGGCGCGCCCGCGCCTGTTCGATCTCGCGATCACGCTCCCCAGCCTGCTTTACGAGACGGTGGTGGAGATCGATGGCCGGATCGCTGCCGACGGCGCTGAGATCACGCCGCTCGATGAGGCGCAAGCGCGGGCGGCTTTCGCCGAGGCGCGCGCCCGCGGGCTCGGCGCTTGCGCGATCGTGCGCATGCATGCTTGGAAATATCCCGACCACGAACGGCGGCTCGCCGAACTCGCCCGCGAGGCTGGCTTTGCGCAGGTTTCGGCGAGTTACGCGGTGAGCCCGCTTTTGCGCCTGGTGCCGCGCGGCGATACCACCGTCGTCGATGCCTATCTCTCGCCAATCCTTCGCCGCTATGTCGATCAGGTGGCGGCCGCACTCGCCGGCACACGGCTTTATTTCATGCAGTCTCATGGCGGGCTTGCGGAGGCGCGGCATTTCCAGGGCAAGGATGCGATTCTCTCTGGCCCCGCCGGCGGTATCGTCGGCGCCGCCCGCACCGCCGCCGCGGCAGGGATCACCAGCATCATCGGTTTCGACATGGGCGGCACCTCGACCGATGTCGCGCTTTATGACGGCGCCTTCGAGCGCGCCTTTGAGACCGAGATCGCCGGCGTGCGCATGCGCGCGCCGATGATGGCGATCAACACGGTTGCCGCCGGTGGCGGCTCGATCCTGCATTTCGATGGCGCGCGGCTGCGTGTCGGCCCGGATTCGGCCGGCGCCGTGCCCGGCCCGGCGAGTTACCGCAATGGCGGGCCGCTTACTGTGACCGATGCCAATGTCTGCCTCGGTAAAATCCAGCCGCAGCATTTTCCGGCGATTTTTGGCGCAAACGGCGATCAACCGCTCGATGACCGCCTGGTGCGCGAGAAATTCGTCGCCCTCGCCGCCGAAGTCAGCGCCAAAACCGGCATCGCGCAAACGCCCGAGCGCCTTGCCGAAGGCTTCATCGCCATCGCGGTTGCCAACATGGCCAATGCGATCAAGCAGATTTCGGTGCAAAAGGGCTACGACGTCACCCGCTTCACGCTCGCCTGCTTCGGTGGCGCCGGCGGCCAGCATGCCTGTCTCGTCGCCGATGCCCTCGGGATGGACAAAGTCTTTCTCCACCCTTTCGCCGGCGTGCTCTCGGCCTATGGCATGGGTCTTGCCGATCAGGTGGTGATGCGCGAACAGGCGGTGGAAATGCCGCTCGATGAGACGGCGCTGGCGGCGCTGGCAGCAGAGCTCGATCGGCTCGCGCAATCGGGCATCGCTGCACTCTGCGAACAGGGCGCGAGCCGGGAGACAATCCTCGTCAAGCGTACGGTGCATATCCGCATCGAAAGCACCGAGGCAGCCCTTCCCGTCGCTTTCGGCGCTCTGGCGACGATGATCGCCGATTTCGCCGCAGCCCACAGCGCCCGCTTCGGCTTCGTCCCGCCGCCGGACCGTGCCCTGATCGCCGAACTCGTCGCGATCGAGGCCATCGCCCCCGGCGAAGCGGTGGCGGAAGAGACGCTCGCGCCGCGCACCGCCGGCGCGCCGGTGCCGATCGACGAAGTTGCCTTGTTTAGCCAAGGGGCTGCGCACCGGGCGCCCGTGTTCGAGCGCACGGCGCTTGCCGCCGGTGACCGTCTGTCCGGCCCGGCGCTGATCCGCGAAGCCAACGCGACGACGGTGATCGAACCCGGCTGGCAAGCGGAAATCACCGCGCGCAACCATCTCCTGCTGACGCGGGCGAGCGCGCGCACCACGCGCCACGCCGCCGGCACCGAGCGCGCCGACCCGGTGCTCCTCGAACTCTTCAACAATCTTTTCATGAATGTCGCGGAGCAGACCGGCGCGGTTTTGCAGAACACGTCGCTCAGCGTGAACATCAAGGAGCGGCTCGATTTCTCCTGCGCGATTTTCGATGGCAGCGGCGCTCTGGTTGCCAACGCGCCGCATGTGCCCGTCCATCTCGGCGCGATGGGCGAAAGCGTCCGCACGGTGCTGGCGCGCCGCGCCAAAACCCTGAAGCCGGGTGACGTCATCGCCCTCAACAATCCCTTCAACGGCGGCACCCATCTGCCCGATATCACCGTTATCACCCCGGTGTTTGACGAAAGCGGGCGGGAGATCCGGTTCTTCGTCGGCTCGCGCGGGCATCACGCCGATATTGGCGGCGCAACGCCGGGTTCGACGCCGCCCAACTCGACCACGCTCGAAGAAGAGGGCGTGGTGATCGATGATTTTCTCCTCGTCGCGGGCGGGCATTTCCGCGAGACGGAATTTCGCGACCTTCTCGCCGCGGCGCGCTATCCCGCCCGCAGCCCCGATGTCAACGTCGCCGACATCAAGGCGCAGGTCGCGGCCAATGCCCGCGGCGTGCAGGAATTGCAGCGAGTGATCGCGCACTATGGCTGGGACGTCGTCTCCGCCTATATGCGCCATGTCATGGACAATGCCGAGGAGAGCGTGCGCCGGGTGCTGGCGCGCATCCCCGGCGGGCGTTTCATCTATCAGATGGATCGCGGCGTGCCGCTCGCGGTCGAGGTGCGCGTCGATGCCGCACGGCGCACCGCGATCGTCGATTTCACCGGCACCGGAGCGGAGCAGACGGACGGCAATTTCAATGCCCCGCCAGCGGTGACCCGCGCGGTCGTGCTTTACGTTTTCCGCTGCCTCGTCGGTGACGATATTCCGCTCAACGATGGCTGCCTGAAACCGATCGAGATCGTCATCCCGCCGGGAAGTTTCCTGAGCCCAACGCCCGGCCGCGCCGTCGTCGCCGGCAACACCGAGGTGTCACAAGCGACCTGCAACGCCCTTTTCGGCGCGCTCGGCGTGATTGCCTGCAGCCAGGCGACGATGAATAATTTCCTGTTTGGTGATGCGACATATCAATATTACGAGACGATCTGCGGCGGCACCGGCGCCGGGCCAGATTTCGACGGCACCTCGGCGGTGCAGACCCACATGACCAATACCCGCATGACGGACGCCGAAATCCTCGAACTGCGCTATCCCGTGCTCCTCGAGGAATTTGCGATCCGCCGCGGCTCAGGCGGGCGTGGGCGCCATCGCGGCGGCGACGGCGCGCGGCGGCGCATCCGTTTCCTCGCGCCGATGACAGCAGTCATCGTTGCCTCGCGCCGCGAGGTGGCGCCCTTCGGGTTCGCAGGCGGCGAAGACGGCGCGCCCGGGCGGCAATGGGTCGAGCGCCACGATGGCCGACGCGACATCTTGCGCGGCGTCGATCGCGCCGAACTCGCGCCCGGCGATATTTTCGTGATCGAAACCCCAGGCGGCGGCGGCTTTGGCGCACCAAAAGCGCGGGAGGGGGAGGCTATTTAA
>NZ_JBMFWJ010000048.1:0-21797 GCF_049965395.1 Acidibrevibacterium sp. | reverse complement strand
TCAGCCCGCCCTATTCCGATGGCCGGTTCAGCAATGGCCCGGTCTGGGTGCAGGATCTGGCGAGCCAGCTCGGATTGCCGGCGCTCACGGCAAGCCTCGCCGGCGGCACCGATTTCGCGGTTGGCGGCGCACAGACCGGGACGACTCCGGTCCACACCGCCAATCTCTCAGATCTACCGGCGCAGCTCGCGGCGTTCCAAACCGCTGTTCCGACGCCGGCCTCCGGCGCGCTTTATACGCTCTGGATCGGCGCCAATGATCTCTTCAGCATCCTCGGCACACCCGGCATCAGCCAGGCGACGGCGATCGCAGATGCCAATGCCGCGGTCAGCAATGTGGTGACCTTCGTCGCCGGCCTCGCGGCCGATGGCGCGAAGACTTTGCTGCTCGTCACCGTCCCCAATCTCGGCGTGGTGCCGGCGATCACCAAGCTTGGATCGGCCGCAGAGACCGCGGCGACCGATCTCTCCGCCTATTTCGACCAGGCCCTGGTCAGCGCCGTCGGCGGCGAGGCGGCGGGCGCGGGAATGCATCTTTCGATTCTCGACAGTTTCGGCCTGCTTGATGACGCGATCGCGGATCCGGCCGCGTTCGGCTTCAGCAACGTGACCACCCCGTGCTGGACCGGCAATTATACCAGCGCGAGCAGCGGCACGCGCTGCGCGAGCACCATCGCCGGGCAGGATCAATATCTGTTCTGGGATCAGGTACATCCGACCGCGGCGGGGCAGCAGATCATCGCCGACGCGGCGTTTGCGGAAGTGCCGGAGCCGGGCTCGCTCGCCCTGTTGTTGGGGGGGCTCGGTGCGCTTGGCTTCGTTCGCCGTCGCCGTG
Organism: Acidibrevibacterium sp.; assembly: GCF_049965395.1. Classification (NCBI taxonomy): domain Bacteria; kingdom Pseudomonadati; phylum Pseudomonadota; class Alphaproteobacteria; order Acetobacterales; family Acetobacteraceae; genus Acidibrevibacterium; species Acidibrevibacterium sp. The sequence continues at coordinate 20,963 of NZ_JBMFWJ010000048.1, read as the reverse complement.
CTGCGCCCACGGCATGAGCGACGCCGTCGCCGTTTCGCTCTCGGTCAATGGCGAGCGGATCGCGGCGCGCGTGTCGCCGCGCCTCCATCTCGCCGATTTCCTGCGCGACACGCTTGGCCTCACCGGCACCCATGTCGGTTGTGAGCAGGGCGTGTGCGGCGCCTGCACCGTTGTGGTTGACGGCGCGCCGGTGCGCGGCTGCCTCATGCTCGCCGTCCAAGCCGATGGCGCGGCGGTAGAAACCATCGAAGGCTTGAGCGCGAGCGGCGCGATCGCCGATTTGCAGGCAGCGTTTGTTGCGGTCAATGCGCTGCAATGCGGCTTTTGCACGCCGGGGATGCTGATCACCGCGCGGGATTTGCTCCTGCGCAAGAAAAACCCTGATCGTGCCAGCATCCGCGCGCATCTTTCCGGCAATTACTGCCGCTGCACCGGCTATCAGGCGATCATCGATGCGGTGGCGATGGTGGCGCGCGGCGAGATGGCCGCGATCAGCGAGTAATTTCCTGGCCTGGGCTGCCGCTCTTCATCGGCCTTAGGCCTTCCCCTGCCGGCCGCAGCAAACGCAGCACCGCGAGCAGAAAACCGCAGGCAAAGCCCAGCCAGGCGAGCGCCTGAAACGGCCAGAGCGGCAGGTTGAGGTCATAGCTCGCCTCGCCGCTCGCTTTGGTGTCGAGCGTTTTCATCGCCATCGTCCCGGCGAGCGCCGCCATGGCCAGCGCGAGCACGAGATCATCAAAGCGCGCGAGCCACCGCCGGGCCGGCACCGGCACGGCGTTCCAGAGGAGATCGACGGTGATGTGCTCGCCGCGATAGCCGGTGACGGCGATGCCCCAGAAAATCAGAATACCGAGCAGATTGCGCCCGAGATCGTAGCTATCCGGGATCGACCAGTTGAAGACATAGCGCAGCACCACCGAAACGAAGGTGAGGGCGGCGACGAGCGCGAGCAGCCCGCCCGCCGCCCGCTCGATCGCGCCGATCAGGCGGAAACCGGCCACTGCCGCGCTCAATATTGCGCGTGGTGGGCGACGAGGCTGGCGTCGAACGCCTGGGCGATGGCGTCTGGGTCGGCGCCGGTGCGTTTGACCGAAGCCGCCCAATCCTGATGCAGCGGCGCTGCCGCATCACGCCAGGCTTTGAGCTGTTCGGGGCTCAAGGTCAAAATGGTCTGCCCCGGCTCGGCGGCGACCTTGGCGCGGCCGGCAACCTCGAAATCCGCCCAGGGGCTGGCGAAACGCACCGCCCAGTCGGCGTTGCAATGGGCGTCGATCACCGCTTTCTGGTCGGGCGCGAGCCCCTCATAGCGCGCCTTGTTGATGACCCAGACGAAGGTGGTGACATAGAAATTGGCATCGATATGGTATTTCACCACCTTGTCGATGCCGAACAGCACGAGCGAGCCCCAGGGGAAGAAAATCCCGTCCGCGACCCGGCGCTCCAAAAGGTCGCGCGCCGCCGGCGCCGAGGCCTGGACGTTGGTGCCACCGAGCAGGGTGACGAAATTGCCGATCGTCGCATCCGCCGGGCGCAGCTTGAGGCCGCGAATATCGGCCGGCATGAGTACCTGCCGCCGCGTGTGCAGCGTGCCGGGGTCGTGCATGAAGGCGAAGCAGTAATGCACGTCTTTCATCTCGCGCGCGGCATAGGCGCGATACCAGTCATCGAGGGCGGCGGTGCCGGTTTTCGCGTCGTGATACTGAAACGGCAGATCGCTGAGGGCGAGAATCGGAAACCGCCCGGGCTGATAGCCAGGATTGACGAAACTCACATCGGCGATGCCATCGCGCGCGAGATCGTAATGATCGAACGCCTTGCCGAGCTGCTCGGCGGGAAAGATCACCGAGGTCAGCGAGCCATGCGAATCGGCCTTGAGGGAGTCCGCCCATGCCTCCACCGCTTTTTGCAGCGGATGCGCCGGCGGCAGCCAGTGCGCGAGTTTCAGCTCGACCTTCTGGTCCTCGGCCCGGGCGAGGCCGGGGAGGGTCAGCGCCGCGAGCACGCCGGCCGCCATCCCGGCGATCCAGCGCAGGCGAGATTTCTGGCGGTTTCTGATGGATTTTGTCATTTTTCCTCCCCCGGCGACACCGCGCGGCGGCGCCTCATGGTTATTATTCATAGATATCGGCGCTGTTCAATTGGGCGCGCGCCATCAAACCCGCTGCAGCGACCAGTAAAGCGGCGTTCGCCCGGCGGCCAGCGCCTTCGCTTCATAGCGCGTCGGCGTCCAATCCGGCGGGCGTGTCGTCATTGGCGTCGCGGGCGCGAAAAAGCGCTGTCCGGCCAGGACTTCGCCGACCCAGGCCTGATAGGTCGGATCATCGGTCGCGATCCGCCACTCGCCGCCGGGGCGAAGCGCGCGGGCGACGAGCGGCAGGTTCTCGGGGTGGACGAAGCGGCGCTTGGCGTGGCGCGCTTTCGGCCAGGGGTCGGGGAACAGGAGAAACACGCGGCAAAGCGATGCCGCCGGCATGGCGCGCAGCGCGATCCGCGCATCATCGCCCCAAATCCGGAGATTGGCCGGGAGCGGCGCGCTCGCCTCCCCCCCTTCCGGCACCAGCCGGCCGAGAAGCGAGGCGAGGCCGTTGGCATAGACCTCGCAGGCGATCAGGGCCGTCTCGGGATGGGCGGTGATTTCGGCGAGCGCGTGCTCGCCGCCGCCAAAGCCGATCTCGAACGCGATCGCTTCGAACCCGCCAAGCCCGGCGAGCGGGGCGGCGGGATCGAAGCGAAGCCGCGGCAGGGTTTCGGCGAGCAGCCGCACCTGGCGCGGGCGCAAAGCGTGGCCGTGCTGGCGGCCATAAAGCCGCTCGGGCGGTTTTTTGACCCTGAGCGCGCCCAGCCCCTCAGCGCCCGAACGCGGCGCGGAGCGCAGGCACGAGATCGGTCCGCTCCCAGGTGAAGCTGCCGAGTTCGGGGTCAGGCTCGCGGCCGAAATGGCCATAGGCGGAGGTCGGCACATAGATCGGGCGGTTGAGATGGAGATGCTCGCGAATGCCGCGTGGAGAGAGATTGACGAGGTCGCGCAGCGTCGCTTCGAGCCGCGCCTCGTCCACGTCCTTCCCGGTGCCGTGCAGATCGACATAGACCGAAAGCGGGTGCGAAACCCCGATCGCGTAGCTGAGCTGGATCGTGCAGCGCTCGGCAAGCTCGGCGGCGACCACGTTTTTCGCGAGATAGCGGCAGGCATAGGCGGCCGAGCGATCGACCTTGGTCGGATCCTTGCCGGAAAACGCGCCGCCGCCATGGGGTGCTGCGCCGCCATAGGTATCGACGATGATCTTGCGCCCGGTCAGGCCGCAATCGCCGTCCGGGCCGCCAATGACGAATTTTCCGGTCGGGTTCACATAAAACTGCGCCTCCGGGCACATCCAGCCAGCGGGCAGCGAACTTTCGACGATCGGCCAAAGCCGGCGCTTGATTTCCTCGCGCTCCAGTTCGGCGACGTGCTGGATCGAGACGACGATGCTGGTCGCCCCGACGGGCTTGCCGCCGCGATAGCGGAGCGTCACCTGGCTTTTGGCGTCGGGCAGCAGGCCGGCGGCGGTGACGTCGCGGGCGCGGCGCAGTTCGCTGATCCGGCGCAGAATGAGATGGGCATAATAAATCGGCGCCGGCATCAGCGCCTCGGTCTCGCGGCAGGCATAGCCGAACATGATGCCCTGATCGCCGGCGCCCTCATCCTTGTTGCCAGCGGAATCGACGCCCTGAGCGATGTCTTGCGACTGAGCGTGGAGGTGGCATTCGACATGCGCGTTGCGCCAGCTAAACCCCTCCTGATCATAGCCGATATCATGCACCGCCAGGCGCGCGAGATGGGTGAGATATTCGGCGGTGATGGTATCTGGGCCGCGGGTTTCGCCAGCGAGCACGATGCGGTTGGTGGTCACCAATGTCTCACAGGCGACGCGCGCATAGGGATCGGCGGCGAGGAAGGCATCGAGCACGGTGTCGCTGATGCGGTCGGCCACTTTGTCCGGATGACCCTCGGAAACCGACTCGGAAGTGAACAGAAAATCGCCCTTATCGCGCATGGCGCAATTCGTCCTCTTGTCGCGCAGGGACCGGAGAATGCCGGCAGCCGCGCCGGCACAGGCGGCGCCGGAGCGGAGGCTGTGTGGCGGAAACCGCTCTCGCGGTCAAGCCATTCCGGAACGGCATGGCCGACGCCGCGCGCCGGCTTGCCAGGGTCTTGACTTCGGCAAAATTTTTATATTATTGGAGATATGGAAAACTCAGACGCCGTTTTCGCCTTGGGGGCATTGGCGCAGGATACCAGGCTCGATGTCTTTCGCCGCCTCGTCCAAGCCGGGCCGGAGGGTCTGCCGGCCGGTCAGATCGCCGAACAGCTCGGCGTGCCCGCGGCAACCTTGTCGTTTCATCTCACGCAGCTCAGGCAAGCGGGGCTGATCACCTTCCGGCGCGAAGGCCGGTCGCTGATCTACGCGGCCGAATATGCGACGATGAACGCGCTGCTCGCCTATCTTACTGAGAATTGCTGCGCCGGATCGGCCGCCGCGGGCACCACCGCCTGCTTCACCGAGTTCCGGAAAGGATGAGTATGACCGTCACCATCTATCACAATCCCGCCTGCGGCACCTCGCGCAATGTCCTCGGCCTGATCCGCAATGCAGGGATCACGCCGGAGATCATCGAGTATCTCAAGACCCCGCCGAGCCGTGAGGTGCTTTCTGACCTGATCCGGCGGATGGGCATTCCGGTGCGGGCGCTGCTTCGCCGGAAAGGCACGCCCTATGACGCGCTCGGCCTCGATGATCCGGCGCTGACCGACGATCAGCTCATCACCGCGATGCTGACACACCCGATTCTGATCAACCGGCCGATCGTCGTAACCCCGCTCGGTGTCCGGCTCTGCCGCCCGTCGGAGACGGTGCTCGATCTCTTGCCGGCGCCGCAGCAAGGCGCGTTCCGTAAGGAGGATGGCGAGGTCGTGGTGGATGACGCGGGCCGGCGGGTCCGCTAGAGGCGCATATCATGGCATCTGACACTCACCCCATAGCGCCGCCCCAAGCGGCGCTGGCGACGGCACGGATCGGCGTTTTCGCGCGGTTTCTTACCCTTTGGGTCGCGCTTTGCATTGTCACTGGCATCGTTCTCGGCCAAGTCGCGCCGGCGCCGTTTCATTGGCTGGGTGCTGCGACCATCGCCGAGGTCAATCTGCCGGTGGCGGCGCTGATCTGGCTTATGATCGTGCCGATGCTGCTGAAAATCGACCTCGCCGCGCTCGCCGAGGTTGGGCGGCATTGGCGCGGCATGGCGGCGACGGTCGGTGTAAACTGGCTGGTCAAGCCATTTTCGATGGCGTTGCTCGGCTGGCTGTTCATCGCCCATCTCTTTCGCCCCTTCCTGCCGGCCGGGCAAATCGAAAGCTATATCGCCGGGCTGATCCTGCTCGCCGCGGCCCCCTGCACGGCGATGGTGTTCGTATGGTCCAGCCTGGTGGAGGGAGAGCCTTATTTCACGCTGAGCCAGATCGCGCTCAACGATGCCATCATGGTTTTTGCCTTCGCGCCGATCGTCGGGCTGCTCCTTGGTCTCTCCGCGATCACCGTGCCGTGGAACACGCTGTTTCTCTCGGTCGTGCTCTATATCGTGATCCCGCTGATCGCCGCGCAAATCTGGCGCCGGGTGCGGCTTGCGGCCGGCGGCGAGGCGGCTCTCGCGCACCTTCTCGCGCGCCTCGGCCCGGTTTCGATCGTTGCCCTGCTCGCAACCCTGGTGTTGCTGTTCGGGCTCCAGGGCGAAGCGATCATCGCGCAACCGCTCATCATCCTTCTGCTCGCGGTGCCGATCATCGTGCAGGTTTATTTCAATGCCGGCCTCGCCTATGTCATCAATCGCGCGATCGGCAGCGAATGGTGTGTCGCCGCCCCCTCGGCGCTGATCGGCGCGTCGAATTTCTTCGAACTCGCGGTCGCCGCCGCGATCGCTCTGTTCGGGTTTCAATCGGGCGCGGCGTTGGCGACGGTGGTCGGGGTTTTGGTGGAGGTGCCGGTGATGCTGAGCGTCGTCGCCCTGGTCCGCCGCACCCGCCCCTGGTACGAGGCCGGCATTGCCCGGCACGCGGGGGCACGCCGTGGCTGACGAGACGCCGGATGAGGACGAAACCCTCCCGGCGCTGGTTGCCGATCTCCTCGCCCCGCCCGATCAGTCGCGGCTGGAGCCGGCGACCCGCGCGACCCATCCGCCGCGCATCCTGCTGCTCTACGGCTCGTTGCGCGAGCGCTCCTACAGCCGGCTTCTGACACTGGAGGCGGCGCGCATCCTGCGTCATCTCGGCGCCGAGGCGCGCGTCTTTGACCCCCATGGCTTGCCGCTGGCCGATAGCGTGCCCGCCGATCATCCCAAAGTCGCGGCGTTTCGGACGCTCTCACTCTGGTCGGAAGGGCAGGTCTGGTGCAGCCCGGAGCGGCATGGCGCGATCACCGCGGTCTTGAAGAATCAAATCGATTGGCTGCCGCTCTCGCTCGGCGCGCTACGCCCGACCCAGGGGCGCACGCTCGCCGTCATGCAGGTCTCGGGGGGGTCGCAAAGTTTCAACGCGGTCAACACGCTTCGCCTGCTCGGGCGCTGGATGCGGATGGTCACCATCCCCAACCAGTCCAGCGTCGCCAAGGCCTACGAGCAGTTCGACGAGGCCGGGCGGATGCTGCCCTCGCCCTATTACGACCGCTTGGTGGACGTGATGGAGGAGCTGGTCCGCTTCACCTGGCTGCTCCGTGACCGCGCCGATTATCTCACCGACCGCTATAGCGAGCGGAAAGAGGCGTTTTGCCTGCCAAGCCGGCTCTGACCCGGCGGCTCGTGTGGCAAAGCGGCAACGGCCCAGCGATCTTTTCTTGCCGCGCCGCAAAATTGATCGAGATCAAAGAGCTCATCTGACATTGCGTCGATCCTTCACAGGCTCGTTATGTGAAAGAGGAGATTGCGATGAGAGGTTCGTTTTCCCGCCATTCTCCAGGGAAATGGCCGGCGAAATGGCTCTGGGGGTTGGTGGCGGCGCTCACGGTACTATTTTCGGTCGACCGCGCCGAAGCGGTGCCGGCCTTTGCCCGCCAGACCGATCAGCCCTGCACCTCATGCCATATCGGCGCGTTCGGGCCGCAGCTCACGCCGTTCGGCATCGCTTTCAAGATGGGCGGCTACACGCTGACCGCCGGCGATACCCCGTATCCCTATATCCCGATTTCGGCGATGGCCTTCGCATCGTTCAACAACACGGCGACCGCGGTGGAAGGCGGCTCACCGGCCAATGATTATCGGGCCAACAACAATTTCAACCTCGATCAGATGTCGTTGTTTCTCGCCGGGCGGCTCTCCGATTATGCCGGCGGCATGATCCAGGTCACGGCCTCTAACGATGGGAGTTCGGTCGCGCTCGACGACAGCGACCTTCGTCTGACCCATGAATTCTCGATCTCAAGCCAGGATGTCCGCATCGGTCTCGACATGAACGACGGGCCGACGGTGCAGGATCCCTACAACACGCTTTATCATTACGCTTATCCTTACGCGAATTCGGCGGTCTCGCCCGGCCCGGTCACGGCGCCGTTCGCGATCCAGGCTTTGGGCGGCGCCAACACAATCGGCCTGACCAATTACTGGTGGATCAACCAGACCTGGTACATCGAGGGCGGCGCCTATAAATCGCTGAGCCCAACCTGGTTCCAGGCGCTTGGTGAAGGTTCGGTCCCCTCGCTCGGCGAGGTCGAAGGGGGAGCGCCCTATCTCCGCGTCGCCTACCAAAAGCAGTGGGGTAATAACTTCCTCGAAGTCGGTGGCGTTGCGTTCTATGCGCCGATGGCCGCGAACGTCATCGCGATGCCGGGGACGAACACCTACTTGGACTATGGTCTCGATGCGAACTATCAGTACAGCAACGGCAATCATCTTTTTGCAATAGATACGAATATATTGCAACAGCAAGCGCAGCTCGACGCCATGCACAACGCTGGCCTCGCCGACAAATCCTATAACGAGATGGAAAATTTCCGCATAGCTGCAGATTATTACTACAAAAATACATACGGCTTCACGATGGCTTATAACGGTATTTGGGGCACGTCCGATAAAACCTTGTATGCGCCGGCCTCGGTGGTCGGTAGCGCCAACGGCAGCCCGAACACGCAATCCCTCACCTGGGAGGCCGATTGGGTGCCGTTTGGCAAATCGGCTGACACCGTCTGGGATTTCGAGAAGAACCTCAAGGTTGGCCTACAATACACCGACTATCTCGAATTCAACGGCGGCACCACCAACTTCGACGGCTTTGGCCACAATGCCAGCGGCATGAACACGCTTTATCTCTATGTCTGGCTGGCATGGTAGGAGTGGGGCATATTATGCAGCAGAAAACAGACAGAGGGAGCAGTGACGTGTTGACCCAAACCCCTGACGCGAGCGCCCGGTATAGCGGCTGGAAACGCGGCCTTGCGCTCGGGCTCGGCGCCTTTGCCTTCAGCCTCGTGGTCGCCACCGGCATGATGGCAAAAGCCCAAGTTCCCGACGAAGAGGATGAAAACAACAAGCCGGCGATGATCGCCCACGGGCATGAGGTGTTCAATCACATCTGCGCCCAGTGCCATTCCGACAAAAAGGGCGTCAATCGGGTTGGGCCCAGTCTCTTCGGCGTTGTTGGCCGCAAGGCGGGGACCGAGCCGGGCTTTGCCTATTCCGAGGCGATGAAGAATTTCGGCAAGGTATGGACTAGCGACGAATTGACGCATTATCTCTGGGATCCGCAGGCCTGGATCCCAGGCGTTGCGATGCATTTCGCCGGCCTCAAGCGCAAATGGAACCGCCACGCCGTCATCGCCTATCTCGAAACCCTGCACGACTAACGATGTGATCCCCGCAACCCCGGCCCGGGCAACCTGGCCGGGGTTTTTTTCAGCTCTCGCTCAAGACCGCCTGCAAATCGGCCGGGCGCGCAACGACAGTCCCAGGGCGTGTCGCAACAATGCCGGCGGCGGCGCCGGCGAGCCGCGCGGCGCAGGAAAGCGGCATCGCAACGGCAAGGCCAGCCGCCAATGTCGCCAGCGCCGCGTCAGTAACACCGAACAAATCCAATTTCTGGTCACGCGGCAACGCCATGTGCAGCGCTGGCCCGGCGCCAAACACGCTGATCCCCGCCACGCCACGCAGCACCATCACTGCGCCGAAACGATATCGCGTCATCAAAACCGCGGCCGCCGCTTCGACTTCGTCATCACGCGCGGTCGGCAGGCCGGTCGCCAGCGCCAGCTCTCCCGCTGTCGGTAAAATCACATCGGCGCCGGCAAAGCGGGCGCAATCGCCGCTCGCGGGATCGACCACGACCTTGCGGCCCAGCTCACCCGCGATCCGCACCAGCGCCGCCGCCAAATCGCCGCTCAACACCCCCTTGCCGTAATCGGACAGCACCATGAGCGAGGTTGCCGCCATGGCATCGCGCGCGATGCGGAGCAGCCTCTCGGCAAGACGCGCCTCGATCGGATCGGTTTGCTCGCGATCGGCGCGGAGGAGATGCTGGCCATCGGCGAGAAACCGCGTTTTGCGGGTCGTCGTCCGCCCGCCTTGCACGAGCAGCCAGGGTTCGACCCCCGGCTGGCCGCCAATCAGCCCGGTAAGATCAGAGCCGGTCTGGTCATCGCCGACCACCGAGACAAAGGCGCAGGCAGCGCCGAGTGCGGTGAGATTGCGCACGACATTGGCGGCGCCACCAGGCAGCGCCACCTCGCGCGCGATGGTCAGCACCGGCACCGGCGCCTCCGGGCTCAGGCGCTCGACATGGCCATGGATATAGCGATCGAGCATGGCATCCCCGACCACCAGCACATTGGCGCGCGACAGACGCTGTACCATTTCCGCCGGGGTCAGGCGGGCATCGTCAGCGGGCGCTGTCGCCGCTCTCGGGGCGGGTTCATCCATCACGCTTTCGCTACCTGTCCGCGCCGACGCTGGCAAGCGGGATTTCGCCGGCCGGCGCGAGAATGTGAGGATAGCGGCGCAAAATATGCAGCATCACCAGCATCGCCGGCAGCGCCGAGAGGAGGCAGAACGCGTAAAACCGGGTCCAGCCGAGCCCGGCGGCAAGAAAGCCCGAAAGCCCGCCGAGCGTGCGCAGCGGCAAGGCGGCAAGTGAGGAAAGCAATGCATATTGCGTCGCCGAATAGGCCTGATGGCAGAGCGCCGAGAGGAACGCGAGAAACGCCGCATCCGCCAATCCCTCGGCGAAGGCCTCGATCAAGGTCGTGGCATAGAGCACGCTCGGCCGGCCGGCCGAAACGGCGAGCGCGAGATACATGACCATCGCCGCCATTTGGGCAAACCCTGTCCAAATCAGCGCCCGCGCCGCCCCTTGGCGCGCCACCAGCCAGCCGCCGAGCGAAATCCCAACGAGCGTCGCGGCGAGCGAAATCGGCCCGTTGGCCAGCGCCACCGCGCCACGATCGAAGCCGAGCGCGCGATAAAACGGCGCCAGCATGACGCCGGCCAGCGCCTCGCCGAGCTTGAAGAGCGCAATGAAGAGCAGCGCCCAAACCGCACCGCGCCGCGCCAGAAATTCGCCAAGCGGCGCCAGCACCATGCGCCGAAACACCCCTCCCGCCGCCGTCGCGCGCCAAGGCGCCGCCGGCTCGGGCGCAAGGAGGGTCGCGACCGGCCCGACCACGGCGAGCCCAGCCATCGCCGCGAGCGCGCCGTGCCAGCCCCAAAGATCGGCGAGCTTGATCGCCGCCGCCCCCGAGATCAGCAGCGCCAGACGATAGCCCCAGACATAGCACGCCAAGGCCGCGCCCTGCAGGGACGCGGAAAAACTCTCGATCCGCCAAGCATCGACGACGATATCCTGGCTCGCCGAGCAAAAGGCGAGCAAAATGGCGGCAGCGATGGTCGCGAGCGGGGCGCGGGCGGGATCGGAGAGGGCGAGCAGAAACATCGCCGCGATCAGCAGCGGCTGGACCACCAGAAGCCAGCCGCGCCTTCGCCCCAAGCCCGCGACGGCGCGGTCAAACAGCGGCGCCCAGAGGAATTTCAGCGCATACGCAAAGCCGATAACCGCCGACAGTCCAATCGCGCCGAGCGAAAGCCCACTCTCGCTCAGCCATTGGCGAAGCGTGAAGCCGGTCAGCGGTAGCGGCAAACCGCAGGCGAAGCCATAAGCGGTCATGACGATAAAAGCGCGCCGCTCACGCATGCCGGGGTCAGGAAGGAAAGCGAGAGGCGCTACCCCTCGACGGGATAGGGTGATCGCCAAACCCGCTTCCCTTTTGGCAGCATTCGCGGGGATGTGAGCAGTACGTTTGATTTCGATGGCCCGGCTGCCGCGATGCGGCGCGGTTGCGGTGGGGGCGCATGGGGTCTGCCGCGATCATTGAGATCACCATCTTCGCGCGCCCCCCTCCGCCGGGCAAGCCACTCTCCAGCGGGTTGACGCCGGCCCGACTATGATGCGCGAGAGATGCCCTCTTGGGCGCGGCCCGCACGATCGGCCGATGGCGATGACCGGCCGCCGCATGATCGCGCGACCCTCTCTTGCAAGAATATAAAGATATGTTTATATGCAGACGCACACATGCAGTCCCTTCTCGCCCTGCTTCGCGCCGCCGCCGAGCCGACCCGGCTTCGTCTTCTCGCGCTCATCGCCGGCGGGCCGTTTTGCGTCACTGAACTGACGGAGATTCTCGGCCAGTCGCAGCCGCGTCTGTCGCGGCATTTGCGCCTGCTCTGCGATTGCGGCTTGCTCGTCCGCTCGCGCGAAGGGGCGAATGTCTGGTTTGCCCTCGCCGAGGGGGCGGGCGCCAGCCTTGCGCGTGACATTCTCGCGCGCCTGCCGGCTGATGAGCCAGAACTCGCCGGTGATCGCCGCCGCGCCGCCCGCGTGCTCGCCGAGCGGGCCCGCGCCGCTTCCGAGAATTTCCGCCGCAAGGGTGTCGAATGGGATGAGACCAGCGCGCTTGGCCTCCCCGCCGCGGCGCTGGAGGCGGCCTTGCTCGATGCCTTGCCGCCTGGCGATCTCGGCCGCCTTCTCGATATCGGCACCGGCACCGGGCGGCTTCTCGAACTGCTTGCGCCGCGCATCAGCGCCGGTCTCGGGATCGATGCCAGTGCGGCAATGCTGGCGCTTGCCCGCGCCCGTCTCGCCCGCGCCGGCATCGCCCATTGCCGGGTGCGGCGCGCCGATATGTATCGCCTGCCGCTTGCCGATGGCGGCTTCGATCTCGTCGTGATGCAGATGGTGCTGCACTACGCCGAAGATCCGGTCGCGGCGCTCGCCGAAGCCGCGCGGATGCTGCGCCCGGGCGGGCGTTTGCTGCTCATCGATCTCGCCGCGCACGGTCGCGCCGATCTGCTGACGCGCCTTGCCCATCGTTGGCCGGGTTTCGCGGAAGATGCGATGGCAAACATGCTGGCCGCCACCGGGCTCGCGCTCGAGGCCGCGCGGGGCCTTGATCTCGCGCTCGGCGTGCGGCTCTGGACCGCCCGACCGTGCGCCGCCGCCCACGTTGAATCCGCTCTCGCCGTCTGAGGAAAAATCATGACCGCCCCGCATCTTCTCGACTATCTCCGCGATCGCGTCCTACTTTGTGACGGCGGCGTCGGCTCGCGCGTGCAGGCGCTTTCCCTCGATGTCGAACGCGATTACTGGGGCCGTGAAAACTGCACCGATATCCTCAATCTTTCGCGCCCCGATCTCGTGCGCGAACTCCATCGCGGCTATTTCGCCGCCGGCGCCGACATGGTCGAGACCAATAGTTTTGGCGGAAGCCCGATAACCCTCGGCGAATTTGGCCTCAGCGAACGCGCTTTCGAGATCAACCGCGTCGCCGGTGAGTTGGCGCGCGAGGCGGCAGCCGAATTCAGCGATGGCCGGCCACGCTTCGTCCTCGGCAGCGTCGGCCCCGGAACCAAACTGCCGAGCCTCGGCAATGTCGATTACGACACGCTGGAAGCGGCGCTCAGCGTGCAATGCCGCGGACTGATCGCCGGCGGCGTCGATGCCATTCTGATCGAGACCTGCCAAGATACGTTGCAAATCAAGGCGGCGGTGAATGGCGCCAAGATCGCGCGTGCCGAGGCAGGCAAACCGATCCCGATCTTCGTCCAGGTGACGGTGGAAACCACCGGCACCCTCCTCGTCGGCCCCGACATCGCTGCCGCGACCACCGTTATCGAGGCACTCGACATCGATCTGCTCGGGATCAACTGCGCGACCGGGCCACAGGAAATGGCCGAGCATGTGCGCTATCTCGCGCAGAACTGGCCACGCCTGATTTCGGTCCAGCCCAATGCCGGGCTTCCTGAACTGGTCGACGGGCATACCTGCTATCCGCTCCATGCGAGCGAAATGGCGAGTTGGCTCGAGCGCTTCGTGACCGAGGATGGGGTCAATATCATCGGCGGCTGCTGCGGCACCGATACACACCATATCGCGGAACTGGACGCGATGCTCACTCGTCACGCGCCGCACGGTGCGGCGCGCCCGCGCCCGGTTCCGCGTCATGCCGTTTTCATGCCGGCGGTCGCGAGCCTTTATTCGCATGTGACGCTGCGCCAGGAAAACAGCTATTTCTCGATCGGCGAACGCTGCAACGCCAATGGCTCGAAAAAATGGCGTGAATTACAGGAACGCCACGATTGGGACGGCTGCGTCGCGATGGGGCGCGAGCAGATCGGCGAAGGCTCCAATGCCCTCGATGTCTGCACCGCCTTCGTCGGACGCGATGAGGGCGGCGAGATGGCGGAAGTCATCACGCGATTCACCTCGTCGGTGAATGCGCCGCTGGTGATCGACAGCACCGAACTCATCGTGATCGAACGCGCGCTCAAGCTTCATGGCGGCAAGCCGATCATCAATTCGATCAATTTCGAGGATGGCGAGGCGCCGGCGGAGGCCCGCATGCGGCTTGCGCGCCGCTTTGGCGCGGCTGTGATCGCGCTCACCATCGACGAGGAGGGGATGGCGAAAACGCCCGAGCGCAAGCTCGCCGTTGCCCGCCGCCTCGTCGCTTTCGCCTGCGAAAAGCACGGCTTGCGACAAGCGGATCTGTTGATCGACCCGCTGACCTTCACCATCGCGACCGGCAACGAGGATGATCGCAAGCTCGGGCTTTGGACGCTCGAGGGGATTGCCGCGATCCGCGCCGAATTTCCCGAAATCCAGATCATTCTCGGCCTCTCCAATATCAGCTTCGGTCTCAACCCGGCGGCGCGCGCCGTGCTCAACAGCGTTTTTCTCGACCACGCCGTCCGCGCCGGCATGACCGGGGCGATCGTCCATGTAAGCAAGATCCGCCCGCTGCACCAGATCGCGCCCGAGGAAGTCGCGATCGCCGAGGATCTGATTTTCGACCGCAGGCGCGAGGGCTACGATCCGCTCGCCCGGCTGCTCGAGGTTTTCGCCGAACGCCGCGCAGCAGACGCCGTGCAGCGCAAGCGCCCGGAAACGGTGGAGGAGCGGCTCAGCCTTCGCATCGTCGAGGGCGACCGCAAGGGGCTGGAGGCCGAACTCGATGAAGCTCTGGTCAAACATGCGCCGCTTGACATCATAAATTCGATTCTGCTCGACGGGATGAAAACCGTCGGTGAATTGTTCGGCGCCGGCAAGATGCAGCTCCCCTTCGTTTTGCAAAGTGCCGAGACGATGAAGGCCGCTGTTGCCTATCTCGAGCCGATGATGGAGCGGATCGAAGGCCAAGAGAAGGGCACCATCGTGCTCGCAACCGTCAAGGGCGATGTCCATGATATCGGCAAGAACCTGGTCGATATCATTCTCACCAATAACGGGTACAGGGTCATCAATCTCGGCATCAAGGTGCCGCTCGCCGACATGCTGGCTGCGGCACGCAAGCATCACGCCAATGCCATCGGCATGTCTGGCCTCTTGGTCAAATCGACCGTCGTGATGCGGGAAAATCTCGAGGAGATGTCGCGCATCGGGGTCGATATTCCGGTTCTGCTCGGGGGTGCCGCGCTCACCAAAGGGTATGTCGAGGACGAATGCGTGCGTTCTTATGCTTGCGGGCGCGTCGCCTATGCCCGCGATGCCTTCGATGGCCTGCATTTGATGGAGAAAGTCGCTGGCAATGATTTCGACGATTATCTCGCCGCCCTCCAGGCCAAGCGCCAGGGGCGGGCGCGCAACACCGCGCGAAAGCTTGGCGAGGCCGATCAACACGCCTTCCAGCCCGCCGATATCGCCGCGACCCGCGCGCGCCGCCAGCGCTTGACCGCCGATCAGCCGCCGCTGGCGCCGCCTTTCTGGGGTGCGCGCATGATCGAGGCGGCGCCGCGCGCCATCGTTCCCTTCCTCAATGAACGCAGCCTTTATCAACTGCAATGGGGATTTCGCAAACAGGGGCGATCGCTCGATGAGTTTCTCGGCTGGGCGAAGCAGGAGTTGCGCCCGACGCTGCGGCGGATGCTGACGCTTTGCGAAGCCGAAAACATCCTCGCGCCACAAGCGATCTACGGATATTGGAAAGCCGCCGGCACCGGCAACGATCTCGTTCTCTTTGCCGAAGATGGCGAGACCGAACTTTGCCGCTTCGCGCTGCCCCGCCAGCCGCGCGAGGATGGCGAGTGCATCGCCGATTTCGTGCGCGACATCGATGACGGCACGCGCGATGTCATCGGCTTGCAAGTCGTGACGATGGGCGCCCGCGCCTCCGACGTCGCGCGCGCCTGGTTCGCGGAAAATCGCTACCAGGATTATCTCTATCTCCACGGTCTCTCGGTCGAGATGGCGGAAGCGATGGCTGAATACACCCACAAACGTATGCGCGCCGAACTCGGCTTCGCAGCCGAAGATGATCGCGACATGGAAAAAATGCTGGCGCAGGGCTATCGCGGCTCACGCTACTCGTTCGGCTATCCCGCGTGCCCGCGACTAGAAGATCAGGCGCCGCTGCTTCGCCTGCTCGAGGCTCAGCGCATCGGCGTCACGCTTTCCGACGAATTCCAGCTCGATCCCGAGCAATCGACGAGCGCGCTCGTCATCTTCAACGCGCACGCCAAGTATTTTTCGGTATAAAAATCAAAGAAAAGAAGCAAAAAAAACTTTTGCCCCGATTTCTCAGAGCGGCGGTGCCGCAGGCACTGCCGCAACGGGGAAAAGTTTTTTGGTTCTTTTTTCAAAAAAGAACGTCTTTCCTCGTTACTCCGCCGCTACGGCCGCCGCGCCGCTGACGTCCTCCCAGAGCGCCGGGTTGAGCTCTTCGCGGCGATCGGGGAAGAACACCGCGCAACCCAAGGTGACGACGGCGAAGGCGGCGAGCACCAAGGTTACCGCAACCAGGCTCCCGGTGCGCTCGTATAAGGTCGCGACCAACGGGGCGGCGGCGGCGCTGCCGAGAAAGCCGACGAAAAACCGCACCGAATACATCCGCGCCCGCACCGCCGGCGCGATATAGCGCGCGGTCATGGTTTCGTTCACCGTCACCTGCCCGAACACCGCAGCCGCGACCAGCCCGGCGACGATGACCACGGCGATACCATGGGCGACGGCCAAGGCCGCGAGCGACGGCACCAGCACCAGGCTGAGCGGCAGAAAAACGCGCTTCAAGGTCGTGCGGTCGATCATCCGCCCGACGCTGAACTGGGTCACGGCGCCGCAGAGCGTCGCGACAAAGGCGCTAGCGCCGACCAGCGGCAGGAGGTTATCGCCGAGCCGATCCGCGAGCAGCTTTGGCAGCAGAATGGTGAAGGCGTTGAATACCAGGCCGGAAACCGCGGCGATCAGCAGCAGGACGATGACGGCGCGGCGCACCAAAGCGGGGGGGATGGCGGGAAACGGGCGGCCGTTGCGGTGCGCCAGATGATGCTCAAGCGCCGGCGTCCGCGCCCATATGATGCCGAGCGCGATGCAAATCAGGCCGGGGACGATGAACGCCAGGCGCCAGCTGAAATGGGCGGCGAGCAGGCCGGTGACGATCGGCGCCAGGGCGACGCCGACATTGCCGAAGACGCCATTGACCCCCACCGCGCGACCGGGTCGATCACCGGCGGCATCCACCAGCATGGCGGTGCCGATCGGGTGGTAGATCGCGGCGAACAGCCCGGCGGCAGCGAGCGCCAGGGCCAGCGGCCAGGGCGAAGAGACCGCGCCGGCCGCGGCGAGCGAGGCGCCGGTCCCGAAAAAAAACGCAGCCAACAGCGCTTTCCGCCCCAGGCGCGCGGCAAGCCACCCTTGCGGCAGCGAAAACAACCCATAAAGCACGAACATGCCGGTCGAGAGTTTCAGGATCGGCCCATAGCTTGGCCCGAACGCCCCCCCGGGCCGCGCCATCACCAAAACCGCGGTGGGCAGGATGAGCAACGAGTAATGCGTCAAACAATGCGCCAGATTGATCAGCGCCAATTGCCGCGTTTCCACCTTGGCCATTATCTGCTCCCGAGACGATAACCAGAGCAGGCTATATTAGTGACCGGCCATTTCCAAGAACCCCATGCGAATGGCACGATTGCGCGCTTGGGGGGCACGCGTTGGCGCTTGCCCCCCGCTTCGCTTTGGTCAGAGGCGCTCGTGTCCCGTTTCAGACATTCGCAAGCGAATTTCATGGACACTCGCTCTTTGTTTTCAGTGGCCTGCTGATCCCTGACATGCCAAAGCATGTCAGGGGCAGGACACTAGTTCAGCCGCCGATCCATTTGGCGAGAATGGCGAGCAGCAATAGGGCGACGATATTGGTGATCTTGATCATCGGATTGACGGCAGGCCCAGCAGTGTCCTTGTAGGGATCGCCAACGGTATCGCCGGTCACCGCCGCCTTATGCGCCTCCGACCCCTTGCCGCCATAATTCCCCTCCTCGATGTATTTTTTGGCGTTGTCCCAGGCGCCGCCGCCCGAGGTCATGGAAATCGCGACGAAGAGACCGGTGACGATGGTGCCGAGCAGCATCGCGCCGAGCGCGCTGAAGCCGGCGGCGGCGCCACCGATCGCATCCACCACGAAAAACAGCACGATCGGCGCCAGCACCGGCAAGAGCGAGGGGGCGATCATCTCGCGAATCGCCGCCCGCGTCAGCAGATCGACGGCGCGACCATATTCCGGCCGGCCGGTCCCCTCCATGATGCCAGGGATCTCGCGGAACTGACGCCGCACCTCGACCACCACGGAGCCGGCGGCGCGGCCGACCGCAGTCATGCCGAGCGCCCCGAACAGATAGGGCAGCAAGCCGCCGATGAAGAGCCCGATCACCACGTAAGGGTCCTGGAGATTGAAATGCACGTCAAGGCGCGGGAAGTAGTGCTTGAGATCCTCGGAATAGGCGGCGAATAGCACCAGCGAGGCGAGCCCGGCGGAGCCGATGGCATAGCCTTTGGTGACCGCCTTCGTCGTGTTGCCGACGGCATCCAGCGCATCCGTCGTCACCCGCACCTCTTTCGGCAGATCCGCCATTTCGGCGATGCCGCCGGCATTGTCGGTCACCGGCCCGTAAGCGTCGAGGGCGACGATCATGCCGGCGAGCGCCAGCATCGTCGTCGCGGCGATGGAAATGCCATAGAGGCCGGCGGTGAGGGAGGCGGCGATGATCCCGGCCGAAATCACGATCACCGGCAGCGCCGTCGCCTCCATCGAGACCGCGAGCCCCTGGATGACATTGGTGCCGTGGCCGGTGGTCGAACTCCGCGCGATGCTGCGTACCGGACGATAGGCGGTCGAGGTATAGTATTCCGTGATCCAGACGATCAGCCCGGTGACGACGAGGCCGATCAGGGCGCAAACGAAGAGCCCGCCACCGGTCACGGCGCCGCCCGACGCGGTCGCGATCGGGGTCGAGAACCCGGTGAGGGCGGCGATCACCAGCGCGATCGCGACCACCGAGAGCGCGCCGGTGACGACGAGACCCTTATAGAGCGCGCGCATGATGTTGCCGTCATGCCCGAGCTTGACGAAATAGGTGCCGACGATCGAGGTCACGATGCAGACGCCGCCGATCAAAAGCGGCAAAAACATCAGGCCGTCGCGAATCTGGCCGGTGAAATTGATCGCCGTCAGCAGCATCGTCGCGACCACCGTCACCACGTAGGTTTCGAACAGGTCGGCGGCCATGCCGGCGCAGTCACCGACATTGTCGCCGACATTGTCGGCGATCACGGCGGGGTTGCGAGGATCATCCTCGGGGATGCCGGCCTCGACCTTGCCGACCAGATCGGCGCCGACATCGGCGCCCTTGGTGAAAATTCCGCCGCCGAGGCGCGCGAAGATCGAAATCAAGGAGGCGCCGAACGAAAGCCCGACCATCGCCTCCAGCACGGGCCGGAGATTATCGCTCGGCATCATCGCGCGGAGAATGAGATAGTAAATGGTGACACCGAGAAGACCGAGGCCGACCACCAGCAGCCCGGTGATCGCGCCCGATTTGAAGGCGAGCGACAGCCCGGCGGCAAGCCCGCTTTTCGAGGCCTCGGCGGTGCGGACATTGGCGCGCACCGAGACGTTCATGCCGACATAACCCGCCGTCGCCGAAAGCACGGCGCCGATCAGAAACCCGATCGCGACCCGAAGGCCGAGCAGGGCGCCGAGCAGCACCAGAATGACGATGCCGGCGATGGCGACGGTGGTGTATTGGCGGTTGAGATAGGCCCGCGCGCCTTCCTGCACCGCGCCGGCGATTTCTTGCATGCGGGCGGTGCCGGGATTGGCGGCGAGAACCTCGCGAGCCGTTGCCCAGCCATAGGCGAGAGCGACGGCGCCACAGACAATGGTGACGATTTCGGCTAAAAGCATCCGGGACAGTTCCTTATAGTTTCTGGGTATTTTGTGATCCGGGCGATCTGGTCGGAGACGAAAGGCGCACAGCAACAGAGCATAAGAAAGAGCACGAAAAAGCTGCCCCGCGCGGCGTCGCCGCCGGCGATGCGTTCACGAACATGACAGAATGGCGGCCGAGGGGGAAGGGGATATAGTGATCGCCACATCAGCCCCCAATTTAGCAGCACTCACGGGCTTGTGAAGGGTGGTGAGCACTATCTATGAAGTCGACTTCCTCGGGTTCGACTCGGTTGACCGCGAGTGGCTGCCGCGGATGTTGACGCACAGGGTGGCCGACCCTCAAGTTCTCCGGCTGGTCCGGATGTGGCTAGAGGCCGGTATTCTGGAGAGCGATGCGTGGCACGAGACTGACAGGGGACGCCGCAAGGCGCGGGCATCGGCCCGCTGCTGGCCGACATCTTCCTGCACTACGTCCTCGATCTCTGGGTCCATCAATGGTGCCGTCGGAACGCGCGCGGTCGGGTCTCAATCGTGTGCTACGCCGACGACTTCGTGATGGGTTTCGAGAGCGCGGACGACGCACGGCGGATGCTGGCCGACCTCAAGGAACGGCTCGCCAGTTTCGGCCTGTCGCTCCACGAGGACAAGACGCGCCTGGTCGAGTTTGACCGCCTACCGGCCATGGCTCGCCGGCAGCGTGGCGGCTGATGCACATGTCGCTGGCCGAGCAGCATCGGTGGTACGCCAGCGTGCTGCGCGGCCATTACGGCTGGTACGGCATGCCGCACAACTGGCGCTCGATGAACGAATTCCCGCAGGAAGTCCGGCGCATCTGGTTCACCTGCCTCAGGCGGCGGAGCCAGAAGAGCCGGGTGCGGGAAAGCCGCCTGCCCGGATCCGTGAAGGCGGAGCCGAATGGCCGAGCTACTCGACCACGATCTTGAACGATCGCTAACCGGGCTCCGTGCCCTTGTCGCGGCCTGGCATGCCGATGGCGCGCGGGTGGCGCTGGTGCCGACCATGGGGCGCTGCATTGACGGCCATGTGGCGTTGATCCGCGCCGCGCGGGCCGAGGCCGAACGGGTCGTGGTCTCGATTTTTGTCAACCCGCGGCAATTTGGCCCGAATGAGGATTTCGACTGCTACCCGCCTCCTGCTTGACCGTTGATCTGTGGCGTTTTCGGCGGCCTGCTAAGCATGTCATATAAGCGCGATATTGGCGTTTTCCGCGAGGGCCTGGCGCCG
>NZ_JBMFWJ010000047.1:0-21914 GCF_049965395.1 Acidibrevibacterium sp. | reverse complement strand
TACATGATCGGTGAGGCCGCGTGATAGAAGTCGTTTCATGGAAACGCTGTACTAGTGGCCATCCCGCCGGGTGGCGTGGCGCGCGAAGGCTTGGCTCAATGTCGTGTAAATCTCTCGCTTGAACGGCACCGCGAGAGCGGGCAGTTCGGCAAGCGAGGCCCAGCGCCAAGCGTCGAATTCCGCCGGGAGATGGGCATCGAGGCGGATCTCCTCATCCGCGCCGAGGAAACGAAGCGCGAACCAGCGCTGTCTCTGCCCGCGATAACGCCCGCCGAGCGCCCGGCCGATCAGCTCGGGCGGCAGATCATAGGTTAGCCATTCCGGGTATTCATCGATGATTTCGGCATGGGCGGTGCCGATTTCCTCCGCAAGTTCGCGCAGCACGGCATCGCGCGGCGATTCCTCGGCATCGATCCCGCCTTGCGGCATTTGCCAGGCCTGCGCGAGATGGAGCGGCTGGCGGGCATCGGCGCGGCGCGCGACCAGCACCTGCCCGACCTGGTTGAACAGCATCGCGCCGACATTCGGCCGATAGGGCATCTGCCCAGAGTCACTCGCCATGGGTCACCATCTCCGATTTTCCGGTCGTCGCGGGCGGCATGACAATCAGCGCACTTGCCGGCACCAGGGCAAGACCGTGGCTGGCGAGGGTGCCAGCCCAGGCGGCGATGCGGGCGACCGTCACCGGGCGCGGCAGATCGGCGAGACCGAGCGCGCTGCCATGGGCGAGCGCCCGCTCGGCGAGCTGGTCGAGGGCGGCGCTGATCGCCGCTTCGCTCGGCGGCGCATCGACGACGAGATCGATCGCGCGGCCAGGAATCTCGCTCGGTGGCGGCGCGCCCGGGCGCGGATCGATATAAAACAAGCCACGCTGCGCGAGATCGCGTTGCAACAGGGTGAAATTGACGGTCTGGGCGGCGAAGCGTTCGCCGTGCAACCCGTCCAACGCCCCGATCGTCCCCGCATAGCCGGTGATGCGCGAGAGCACCCATTCCAGCCGCCGCGCATTCTCCGCTGCCGGCGCGCCGGTGAGCAGGGTTTCGGGGCCAGCATCATTGAGGGGATAATTCTGCGGCTCGAGCGGCAGCGAGAGCAGAATCTCATGCCCTCGCGCCCGCGCAGCCGCGAGCAGCGGCGCGGGATCGGCGGCATAGGGCGAGAATGCCAGCGTCACCGCAGCCGGTAGATCGTCGATCGCGGCACGGCTTTCCGCCAGCGAGAGGCCGATACCGCCAAGCACGAGACCAAGGCGCGGGCGGCGATCCTTGGGATCGCTGCCGCCGGCGTAAAGCGTGCGCGGCGCGACACCGCCCGGCCCGATGCGGGGAAGAACGGCGCCGGGATAATCCGGCGCGGGTTCAGTGAGGGCGGCATCGGGGGGGGCGATCGCAACGCCAGGCCCGTTTTCGCGCGCACGCGTCGCGCCAGCCGGGTTGTCGCCCGCCGGCGCCGCGCCCGCGCTGGCGGGCACTGCGGCACCACCGGCGACGGGCGCGGGCGCGGACGGCGCGCCGAGAAGGGCGAGGACGATGACCGCAACGCTCACCGCGCCGAGCACCACCGCCCAGAAAACGACGAGGGCCAAAGCCGGCCAGGATAGCCGCGCCGGCATTCGCTCGCTCGCCGCCATCCCCGCCAGCCGGCGTCTCGTCAGTTAGCGGAAGCGCGGTTGCTCGCCGCCATGGCGTTGACCAGTTTCAACGCCTGCTGGAGCTGAAAGTCGGTGCTCGTCTTGGTGGGATCGAAGGCGGGCCAGTTCGCCGGCGGGCGGGACGGGATCTCCTTCGCGATCGCCGGCAAATCATTGCGCGCCGGCGGCGGCTGCTCTGTCCCGCCGCTATTGGTGATGGTGTGGTTGAGATCGGCCTCGCGTTCGGGCAGCAGCGCTGTATTGGTCTCGCGGCTTTCATGCACCTCGACATCGGGGGTGATCCCGAGCCCCTGGATCGAGCGGCCGGAGGGGGTGTAATAGCGCGCCGTGGTGAGGCGGATGGCGCCGTTATTGCCGGGCAGCGGGATGACCGTCTGCACCGAGCCCTTGCCGAAGCTGCGGGTGCCGAGCAGCACCGCGCGGCGATCGTCCTGCAAAGCGCCGGAGACGATTTCGCTCGCCGAGGCCGAACCGTTATTGATCAGCACGACCAGCGGCAAGCCGCCGGTGAGATCGCCGCCGGATTTGGCATCCCAGCGCTGGCTGTCATCGGGGTGGCGGGCGCGGGTGGAGACGATCTCGCCATGATTGAGAAAATCATTCGACACCGCGACCGCCTGATCGAGCAGCCCGCCGGGATTGTTGCGGAGATCGAGGATATAGCCCTTGATATGGCCGTTCGCCTGCGCCTGCAATTTCTGCACCGCTTGGCGGATGCCGCTGTCGCTCTGCTCGGTGAATTGCGAGAGGCGGATATAGCCGATATCGCCTTCGAGCGACGAACGCACCACCTGGATATGGATGATTTCGCGCTTCATCGAGACCTCGATCGGCTTCTCGACGCCCTCGCGCTTGATCGTCAGCGTGATCTTGCTGTTCGGCGTGCCGCGCATCTTGTCGACGGCGTCGTTCAAGCTGAGACCCTGGACGCTTTTGCCGTCGAGCGCGAGGATGAGATCGCCGGCCTTGATGCCGGCGCGCGCCGCGGGCGTATCGTCGATCGGGCTGATCACTTTGATGAAGCCATTATCCTGCGTCACCTCGAGGCCGAGACCGCCGAACTCGCCACGGGTCTGCACCTGCATGTCCTGGAACGCCTTGGCGTTCATGTAGCTGCTATGCGGATCAAGCCCGGTGAGCATGCCGTTGATCGAATTCTCGATCAGTTCGCGATCGCCCACCGGCTCGACGTAATCGGCGCGAACGCGCTCAAAAACGTCGCCGAACAGGCTGAGCAGGCGGTAGGTATCGGCGCTGTCGGCGGTATTGTCGGCAAAAGCGGTGGCGATGCCGAGTTGGTGCGAAAGCCGCGCCAATTCCGGCGAAACCGTGATGCCGGCCAGAAACGCGGCGCCGAGCAACAAACCGTTGCGTAGCTTCATCCTCATGATCCTCTTGCGCCTATGCGCTTGTCGCGAATGGCCCCGGCGAGGTATGACCCCGGCGAGGCAGGCCAACACCCTGCCCAATAATTCCGCCCCCTGCAACTACCCTCCGCGTGAGCCGTGATCGACGCGAAGCCAGGGCACGGGATCGATCGCTGCGCCGTGATGGCGCAGCTCGACATACAGCAAATGCGGCGATCCGTCATCCTGCGCCATTTCTCCGACCGGATCGCCCGCGCGCAGAGCCTGTCCCACATCCAGGGTCGGGCGCTGCATCCCGGCGAGGACGAAATCATACCCCTCGCCGCAATCGACGATCACGATCACGCCATAACTGCGAAACGGCCCCGCGAACACCGCCCGCCCGCTGCAGGGTGAGACGACGCGCGCGGCGGGCGGCGGCTGAAAGGAGATGCCTTGCGCGGGGCCCGCTTCGCCCGGCGCGCCGAAATGGCCAATGAGGGCGCCGGCGACCGGCGCGATGAGGGCGCGGCGCGGCGCCCCGAGGCCTGGGCCGCTTGGCGCGGCGAGCAGGGCCGCCCGCTCGTGCGCGGCGCGCGTGGCTGCGGCATCGGCATGGCGGCGGGCGAGCGCCTCGGCGGCGTCGCGGGCATGTTTGCGGGCGGCGTCACGGTCGGCGGCGAGGCGGGCGAGAGCGGCGCGGAGATCGGCGGCGTGGGCGGCATCGGCGGCGGCTTCGCGGGCGGCGGTGCTGGCAGCATCGGTTTGGGCGCGCGCGGTCGCCGCGGCTGCGCTGATCTGCTGGTCAAGCGACGCGGCCAGCGCCGTCTGCGTCGCGATATCGGCTTGCAGCTTGTCCCGTGCCGCCGCGATCTCGGCGCTGAGGGCGGCGATGGTCGCGGTTTCGCGCTGGAGAGACGCGGTCTCGGCGGCGATCTCGCGGGCAAGCCCCTGCGCCACCAGAACGCCGCTGATGGCGGTCTCGGGCGGCGCCGGTGCCGCGAGCAGGGTTTCGCTGGGATAAAGCGAGAGCCGAACCGCGAGCGGCAGCAGGCGCTGCAATGCCGCCGCCGTCGCCTGCCGCGCGGCTTCCGCTGCGGCGGCACGGGCCTTAAGGGCGGCGAGGCGCTGCATCGCTTCAGCGCTCTCTTCCTCGGCCTGGCGCTCGCGAGCCAGCGCAGCCGTGCGCGCGTCTTCGAGCCGTGCCGCTTGCGCCGCCGCCGCCGCGGCGCGGGCCGCCGCTGCTGCTGCTGCCGCGCGATGTTCGCTCTCGTTGCGCTGGGTGTCGCGGAGATCGGCGGCGGCGCCACTTTCCGGCGCCCCCGCCTCTTGCGCCGCAAGTGCGAACGGCCACAGGCACGTCAGCAGAACCGCGGCACCCCGCCATGGCGGCATCGAAGTCAGCCGAAAAGCGGCTTTCCGGTCATCTCGCACGGCTGAGCGAGGCCGAGCAGAACGAGGAGGCTCGGCGCAAGGTCGGCGAGACGGCCATCGTGCAGCGCGCGAGGAAGGGCTTCGGGATGCGCACCGAACAGGATCACCGGCACCGGGTTGGTGGTGTGTGCGGTATAGGGCGCGCCGGTTTCGGGATCGCGCATCACCTCGCAATTGCCGTGATCGGCGGTGACGATCATCGCCCCGCCGGCCTGCTCGATCGCCGCCATGATCGCGCCGAGGCCGCGATCGACGGCCTCGACGGCGCTGATCGCCGCCTCGAGAGAGCCGGTATGGCCGACCATGTCGGGATTGGCGAAATTGAGCACGATCAGATCGTATTGTCCTGAGGCGATGGCAGCGACGGCTTTTTCGGTCACTTCCGGGGCCGACATTGCCGGCTGGAGATCGTAGGTCGCGACCTTCGGCGAGGGCACCAGAATGCGATCCTCACCGGGGAACGGGGTTTCCTCGCCACCATTGAAGAAATAGGTGACGTGGGCGTATTTCTCGGTCTCGGCGATGCGCAATTGCCGGCGCCCGGCCTCGGCGACCACGCCGCCGAGGAGATTGTCCATCGAAAGCGGTGGAAACAGTGCCGCGAAATCGGCGGCGAGGCTGGTGCTATATTGCGTCATGCCGGCGCGGGCGGCGAAGGCGATCCGGCGCGGGCGGGAAAAGCCGGAAAAATCGTCTTCCGCCAAGGCACTGAGGATCTCGCGCACGCGGTCGGCGCGGAAATTGAAGCACAGCAGCCCGTCGCCATCCTTCATGCCGCGATAGCCGCCGATCACCGCCGGGACGATGAATTCGTCAGTGATTTGCTCGGCGTAAGCGGCATCGACCACCGAGGCGGCATCGGCGAAAGCCGGCCCTTCGGCTTCGGCGATGGCGAGATAGGCTTTGCGTACCCGCTCCCAGCGCTGATCGCGGTCCATGGCGTAATAGCGGCCGGAGACGGTGGCGATTTTCGCGCTCGCCGGCAGGTTTGCCCGAAATTCGGCGAGGATGGCGGCGGCGGATTGCGGCGGCATGTCGCGGCCATCGGTGATCGCGTGGACCATGACCGGAATATCGGCGCCGGCGAGCAGGCGGGCGAGGGCGAGGGCATGGCGGTCATGCGCATGGACCCCGCCGGGCGAGACCAGGCCGAGCAGATGGCAGGCGCCGCCCGAGCGGCGAAGCCTGGCGATGAAATCGCCGAGCGCCGGGTTGGCGGCGAGCGCCCCCTCGCGGATCGCCGCGTCGATGCGCGGCAATTCCTGCATCACGATGCGCCCCGCGCCGATATTGAGATGACCGACCTCGGAATTGCCCATCTGTCCGGCGGGAAGCCCGACATCCTCGCCCGAGGCGCTGAGCAGGGCGTGCGGAAAATTTGCCCACAAGCGATCGAAATGCGGCGTCTGTGCGAGACGGACGGCATTGTCGGCGCTTTCTTCGCGCCAGCCCCACCCATCGAGAATGACCAGCATCACCGGTCGTGGCGGCATCACGTTACGCTCCTGTTCCCCGCGCGGATCGCCGGCGGCGGGCCCCTGCCCTCTGCGGCGGCGCTGCGCTATCATCGGCATCCCGCGCTCGAGGCGGGTATACCATTTACGGAGGAATTCGCCATGCTCGTCGATCACCGCACCTACACCGTGCGCCCCGGCACGCTCGCCAAGCAGATCGCGCTCTATGAACAATTCGGCCGCGCGGCCCAGCAGCGCCATCTCGGCAAGCCGCTCGCCTGGCTGGTGACTGAGAGCGGTGAGTTGAACACCTATGTCCATATCTGGGTCTACGCCGATGCCGCCGATCGCGCGAAGAAGCGCGCGGCGATGCAGGCCGATCCGGAGTGGATCACATTCCTCGCGAAATCGACGGAGATGGGCTATCTCATCAAGCAGGAGACCAAATTGATGACCCCCGCCGCCTTCGCGCCGCTCGCCCTGCCCGCCGTGCCGGGCTGAGGCGCGGGCCGCGTCGCGCTCTTGCGGATGGGCGCGGATCTGGTTAAAAATCGCGCCTGATGAAGGATTTAAGTGATATTTCTCAACGCGGAGCGGCGGCACACATGGATAAAACCAAGGCGCTGGATGCAGCGCTGACACAGATCGAGCGGGCGTTTGGCAAGGGCGCGGTGATGCGTCTCGGGTCAAAAGGGGGTGACGAGCAGATCGAGGTCATTCCCTCCGGCTCGCTCGGGCTCGATCTCGCGCTCGGCATCGGCGGCTTGCCGCGCGGGCGTATCGTCGAGATTTACGGCCCAGAAAGCTCCGGCAAGACCACGCTCGCGCTCCATGTCATCGCCGAGGCGCAGAAGCGTGGCGGCACCTGCGCCTTCATCGACGCCGAGCACGCGCTCGACCCGACCTATGCCCGCAAGCTCGGCGTCGATGTCGATAATCTCCTGATCAGCCAGCCCGATAGCGGCGAACAGGCGCTCGAGATCGCCGATACCCTGGTGCGTTCGGGCGTCGTCGATATCATCGCCATCGACAGCGTCGCCGCTTTGGTGCCGCGCGCCGAACTCGAGGGCGAGATGGGCGATTCGCATGTCGGCCTGCATGCCCGCCTGATGAGCCAGGCGCTACGCAAGCTCACCGGCAGCGTCTCGCGCGGCAAGACGATGCTGATCTTCCTCAATCAGATCCGCCTCAAGATCGGCGTCATGTTCGGCAATCCGGAGACCACCACCGGCGGCAACGCGCTGAAATTCTACGCCTCGATCCGCATGGAAATCCGCCGCATCGGCCAGATCAAGGACCGCGAGACGGTGGTTGGCAACCAGACGCGGGTGAAGGTGGTCAAGAACAAGCTCGCGCCGCCGTTCCGCCAAGTCGAGTTCGATATCATGTATGGCGAAGGCATCAGCAAGGTCGGCGAACTCATTGATCTCGGCGTCAAGGCCAATGTCGTCGAGAAATCCGGCGCCTGGTTCAGCTATGACAGCCAGCGCATCGGCCAGGGGCGCGAGAACGCCAAGCAGTTTCTGCGCGACCATCCGAACCTCGCGACCGCGATCGAGCAAAAGGTGCGCGAGCAATCGGGCGTGGTCGCCAACGCCATGCTCGCGACCGCCGGCGAGGATGAGGCCGAGCTGCCCGACTGATCCCGCCCGCTTTCTCGTCCCCCTGCTTTCTTGTTCCCCTGCTTTCGCGTATGGGGTCTTGCCTTTTGCGCGACGCTGACCGATCTACTGCCTAGCCAACTGGACCCGCTCGGTCCGGTTTGTCTGGCGGACGTATCAGCAGATAGCATGTAGGCGGTCAGCAAATGTTCATCGAAACCGAAAGCACGCCGAATCCGGCGACCTTGAAATTTCTTCCCGGCCGGGTGGTGATGGCCCAGGGCACCGCGGATTTCGCTGCCGCCGAAGCCGCGCAACGCAGCCCGTTGGCGGCGGCGTTGTTCGATCTCCCCGGCGTCGCCCGGGTCTTTCTCGGCCATGATTTCATTACCGTGACCAAGAGCGAGGCGCTGGACTGGCAGGCGCTCAAGCCGCAGATTCTCGGCGTCATCGTCGAGCATTTCGCCTCCGGGCGGCCGGTGGTGGCCGGCGAGGAGGGGGATGTCTCGGCTGAGGACGTCGCCCCCGAGGACGCCGAAATCGTCTCCCAGATCAAGGAATTGCTCGACACCCGCGTGCGTCCGGCGGTCGCCGGCGACGGCGGCGATATCGTCTTTCGTGGCTATCGTGACGGGATCGTGCGCCTTCACATGCAGGGCGCTTGCAGCGGCTGCCCCTCCTCACGCGCGACCCTCAAGCACGGCGTCGAAAACATGCTCCGCCACTATATTCCCGAAGTCGTCGCGGTCGAGCAGGTCGAAGTTTAGATCAAAGGAAGTGGTTCTTTTTTGAAAAAAGAACCAAAAAACTTTTATCTGTTGGGCAGTGCCACAGGCACTGCCCGTGCCGGGGCATTGGCTGCTCCGAGAAACCGGGACAGACGTCTTTTTGCTTCTTTTCTTCCAGAAAAAGAAGCTCTCTTGGGGGAGTCTAACGTATGAGTCTTGATCCGGCCGCGCTGGCGGCGTTGTTCACCGAAGCGCGCACCCATTTCAAATGGACCGATCAGCCGGTTTCCGATGACACGCTGCGCGAGCTTCACGGCCTTTTGCGTATGGGTCCGACCTCGGCCAATTGCTCGCCGGCGCGGTTTATTTTTCTGCGCGGCGCGGCCGCCAAAGAGCGCCTCAAGCCGACGCTATCGCCGGGCAATGTCGAAAAAACGATGAGCGCGCCGGTGACCGTGATCGTCGCCTACGATCCGCAATTTTACGACCATCTGCCGCGGCTGTTTCCGCATGCCGATGCCCGCGCGTGGTTTGCCAACAACCCGGCGCTCGCTGAGGAAACGGCTTTTCGCAACGGCACGCTGCAAGGAGCCTATTTGATCATGGCGGCGCGGGCGCTGGGGCTCGATTGCGGGCCGATGTCGGGGTTTGACCGCGAAAAGGTCGATCAGGCGTTCCTCGCCGGGCGCGGCTGGCGGAGCAATTTTCTGGTCAATCTCGGCCACGGCGACCCAAGCGTGCTCTTTCCGCGCAGCCCGCGTTTTGAGTTCGACGAAGCCTGCGAGATCCTGTGAGCGGGGCGGGCATGCGGTTTCAGTCCGCGCTGATCGTCGGGGCCGGCGCCGGGCTGAGCGCTTCGCTCGCCCGCCAACTCGCGGCACAGGGGACGCGGGTGGCGCTGGCGGCGCGCAATGCGGAAAAGCTCGCGCCGCTGGCGGCCGAGATCGGCGGCACGGCGCTCGCGTGCGATGCGGCCCGGCCGGACGCGGTTGCGGCGCTGTTCGCCGAGACCGACCGGCTGGGCTTCGCCCCCGATTGCGTGATCTACAATCCTAGCCGGCGCCTGCGCGGCGCCATCGCTGACCTCGACCCCGCCGCAGTTGCCGAGGTGCTGGCGATTTCCGCTTATGGCGGGTTTCTCGTCGGCCAGCAGGCAGCGCGCCGGATGCTGACGCGCGGGGGCGGCGCGATCGGGTTCACCGGCGCCTCTGCCAGCGTCAAAGGCTATGCGCTCTCGGCCCCGTTCGCAATGGGCAAATTCGCTTTGCGTGGCTTGGCGCAAAGCATGGCGCGCGAACTCCACCCGCGAGGCGTCCACGTCGTCCATCTCGTCATCGATGGCGGGATCAGAAGTGAGCACCGACCAACCCCGGCGGAGGCGCCCGACTCGCTGCTCGATCCCGATGCCATCGCGGCGACCTATCTCGCCGCCTTGCAGCAGCCGCGAAGCGCCTGGAGCTTCGAGGTCGAACTCCGCCCCTGGGTAGAGCGGTTTTAAGCGACTCTTAGTCAGTGATGCCCGGCGAAGCCGCCGTGGAAGCCGCCATGACCGCCGAAGCCGTGGCCAAAACTGTGCGCCCAATGACCATCGCCGGCGAAGCCGTGGCCGGCGAAACCATGGCCCCAGCCGCCGCGATCCCAGCCGCCGCGATCCCAACCGCCCCAACCACCCCAGCCACCCCAACCACCGCCCCAGCCACCCCAACCACCACCCCAACCACCCCAGCCGTCACCCCAACCGCCGACGACCGGCACGCCATAGCCGTAGCCGCCGTCACACGCCGCAAGCGTGAGACAGCAAAGCGCCGCGATGACCAACGTGGTGGTTCTGATCGTACTACGGCGTCTTGGGGGTGGCGTTGGGGCCGCGAGCCCGGAGCTACTCGCGGTCGTAGACATCGACGTAGCTTACCGGCTTGCCTCCCGCCACGCTTTTTGCGCCTTCGCAGGTCATCTTCCGCCGGTCCGGCGCGACCGTGCAGGTCATGCTGTCGGTCTCTCCCTGCGGCCCCTTGAAGGTGGCTTGCAGGCGGTCCGGCCCAAGCATCCGAAAGGATGCCGTTGTGTCTTCGCTGATCGGATAGAATTCGCCATTGCCGGGCGTGTCATGGGATTCGAGCGAGGGCCGCCCTTGCGCGTCCTTCACCGTCACCGTCCAGCGCACATGAACGGCATCGACACGCTCGAAATCGAGCGCCATGTCGGTCGGCGCCGGCTCACCCGGCGGGAGTTTCGAGAGCGCCGGATCCCAGCGCCAATGGCCGACGAAAGGGCTGTTCCCATCGGCACGCGCAACACTCGTCGCGAGACACAGCATCCCACACACCGCAAAGCCGAAGCGCCAATCACGCCAATTGTGCCGATCAGTCACGCTTGATCCCTCCTCTTGCGGTCTATCGCGTTCTCTTCGACTCTCCGGGGATGGCACGGATCGTGTGCCGCGTTCGAAGGTGATGGCTTTCGGCCGCCGACGCAAGAGCCGGACTTCACCTTCGGACCGGGTAAATCCTAAAAATTTCATCAATTTGTCATGGTGCTGCGCCGCCTTCCGGGGGTTCCGGCGCGGCGCGAGGCCGGCTGCCCTCTAGGCGTTGTCAGCCGCTTTCGTTATGTTCGCGCCAGCCGCAAGGGCGGCCACGGCTGACGAGCAAGGGAGGGGAAGGTGCTGCGGCGTTTTTTTAATCCGATTTTCCTATACGGGGTCGCCCTGTTCGGCCTGATAGTGCTGGGCGGTGCCGCCGCCGCGCGCGCGGACGCGCCGCTGCCGCTCGAACTCAACAAGCTTGAACCCCTCACCCAGGGGGAAGCCGGCTGCCGGGTCTATTTCGTGGTCACCAACCCCGATGCCGAAACCGTCGGGCAATTGCGCCTCGATCTCATCCTATTCGGCACCGATGGCGTGATCCTGCGCCGGATCGCGCTCGATCTCGGCCCGCTGGCGGCGAAGAAAACCGGGGTGCGGCTGTTCGATTTGCAGGGGCTCGCCTGTGATTCGATCGGGCGGGTGCTGATCAACGACGTTCTCGCCTGCCATGCCGGGGACAAGCCGGGTGGCAACGCCGATCAGGAACGGGCGGCTTGTCTCGATCGCCTGACGCTGAGTTCGCGGACCAAGGTGCCGCTCGCGAAGTAACGACGACCCCCCGCTTGTCCTGGCGTGGGCGCGATCCACATCTCGTCCATGAATGCCGCGCTCGAGCCGATGCTGCGCCTTGGCGTGTTCGCCACCATGTTCGCGGTGATGGCGATATGGGAGGTGTTGGCGCCGCAGCGACGCCCGGTCATCGGGCGGGCGCGGCGCTGGCCGCGCAATCTCGCCCTCGTCGTCCTCGATACCGCGATTTTGCGCGCAGTGTTTCCGACCGCGTCCGTCGGCGTCGCCATGCTGGCGGCATCACGGGGGTGGGGGATTTTTGCCGTGTTGCCGGCGCCACGCTGGGTGGTGTTCGGCGCGAGCCTGGTCCTGCTCGATCTTGCGATCTATGCGCAGCACGTGGTTTTTCATCTCGTCCCGCCGCTCTGGCGCTTGCATCGGGTGCATCACGCCGACCCGGATTTCGATGTCACCACCGGGGTGCGATTTCACCCCGGCGAAATCGTCTTGTCGCTGCTGATCAAATTCGCCGTCATCATCCTGCTTGGTGCGCCGGCCGGGGCGGTCTTCGCGTTCGAGATCATCCTCAACGCAACCTCATTGTTCAACCACGCCAATGTCCGCCTGCCGGCGCGGCTTGATCGCTGGCTGCGGCTGATCCTCGTCACGCCCGACATGCACCGCGTGCATCATTCGGTGATCCGGCGCGAGACCGACAGTAATTTTGGCTTCAATCTGCCCTGGTGGGATCGCCTCTTCGGCACCTATCGCGCCGCGCCCGAAGCCGGGCAAAAGAGGATGCGGATCGGCCTCGATGAATTCGCCGACCCCGCCGAACTCGCGCTCTGGCGCACGCTGTTGCAGCCGTTTCGTGCCGCGAAGGGGAAAAAAACTGTTCTTTTTTGAAAAAAAAGAACCAAAAAACGTTTCCTCGTTGGGCAGGGCCTGCGGCCCTGCCCGCTCCAAGACAGCGGTTTTTCAGTGCGCTGCTTCCGCCCAATTCGCACCGATTCCGGTCGCGACCACCAGCGGCACGCTAAGCTGCGCGGCCTCGCGCATCACTTTACCAACGAGGGCGGCGGTGGCCTCGGCGTGCGCTGCCGGCGCTTCGAGTAGCAATTCGTCATGCACTTGGAGGAGAAGCCGCGCGCCGAGGCCTGACGCAGCGAGAGCGGGCGCAAGCCGCACCATCGCGCGCTTGATGATGTCAGCCGCCCCCCCTTGCAGCGGCGCGTTGATCGCCTGGCGCTCGGCATAGGCGCGCCGCGCCGCGTTGCGGTCGGCAATACCCAGGATGTAGCAGCGCCGGCCGAACGGCGTTTCCACATAGCCCTGCTCGCGAGCGAGGTGCTTCATCCGCTCCATGTAAGCGCGAATCCCGGGATAGCGGGCGAAGTAGGTGTCGATATAGAGCCGCGCCTCGCCGGGGGTGGTGCCGAGCTGACGGGCGAGCCCGAAGGCGCTGATGCCGTAAATGATGCCGAAATTGATCGCCTTGGCGCGCCGCCGCGTTTGCGCGTCCATCCCCGCCATCGGCACCCCGAACACTTCGGAAGCGGTGCGGGCGTGGATATCTTCGCCACGCGCGAAGCTCTCCTTGAGCGAGGGGATGTCCGCGACATGGGCGAGGAGACGGAGTTCGATCTGCGAATAATCGGCACTGACGAAAACATCCCCAGGCGCGGCGATGAAAGCGCGGCGGATGCGCCCGCCCTCTTCGCTGCGCACCGGGATGTTCTGCAGATTGGGATCGGTCGAGGAAAGCCGCCCGGTGCTGGCTACCGCCATGGCAAAGCTGGTATGGACGCGCCCGGTTTCGGGGTTGATCTGGTTGACCAGGGCATCGGCGTAGGTCGATTTCAGCTTCGCTAACTGCCGCCAGGCGAGAATGCGGGCGGGGATTTCGTGGCCCTCCTCGGCGAGGCTTTGCAACACCTGGGCATCGGTGCCCCAGGCGCCGGTTTTCATGCGCTTGCCGCCGGGAAGCCGGAGTTCGTCAAACAACACCTCGCCGAGCTGCTTCGGGCTCGCGAGATTGAAGGGGCGGCCGGCGAGGGCATGGATGTCGCGCTCCATTTCTGCCATGCGCGCCGCGAATTCGACGGAAATGCGTGAGAGTTCAGCAGCGTCGACCAAAACCCCCGCCTTCTCCATCGCCAGTAGCACAGGGATCAGTCGCCGCTCGATCTGCTCATAGAGCGCCAGCGCCTTGTTGGTGCGCAAGCCGGGGCGGAGCCTTTGCCATAGCCGAAGGGTGACATCGGCGTCCTCGGCGGCATAAGCGGTCGCGCGCTCGACCGGCACGGCGGCGAAGGTGAGGCGCGCGCGGCCGGTGCCGGTGACCTCGTCATAGGAGATCGGGCGATGGCCGAGATGGAGCAGCGCCAGCTCATCCATCCCATGGCCATGCGCGCCGGCGGCCTGGGCGTAGGAGATCAGCATGGTGTCGTCGATCGGGGTGATGTCCTCCGCAATACCGGCGCGGCCGAGGACGGCGAGGTCGAATTTGGCGTTATGCAGGATTTTCAAGACCGATCCGTCGGCCAGAAGCGGCGCCAGCGCGACCAGAGCCGCCTCCGGGGTAAGCGCGGTTTCCCCGTCCTCGTGGCGGAGCGGCAGATAGCAGGCGCGGCCCGGGGCGGTCGCGAGCGAGACGCCGATGAGCCGCGCCCGCAGCGCATCCAACCCATCAGTCTCGGTGTCGAGGGCGAGATAGCCCCGCGCCGCGGCCTCGGCGATCCAGCGCGCCAAGGTTTCGCTATCGGTCACGGTCTCGTAGGGGCCGAAGCTGGCCTGGCCGGGCGGATCCGCCGGACTTTGCGCACTGGCGGCGGGCGCGGCCGGGCTAGGCGCATCGAGGCCGAGGCGCTGGCGGAGACTGCGGAAATCCTGCGCAGCAAGCCATGCCGACAGACGCGCGCGATCCGGCTCGGCGAGAGCGAGGGCGGCGAGCGGCCGGGGAAGCGGCGCGTCTTCCCGCAACGTCACCAATTGCCGCGACAAGCGTGCCATTTCGGCGTTCTCGATCAGGGCATCACGGCGCTTCGAGGGCTTCATCGCCGGTGCCGCGGCGAGTACGGCCTCGAGATCGCCGAATTCGCCGAGCAATTGCGCCGAGGTTTTCGGCCCGATGCCGGGAACGCCGGGAACATTGTCAACCGCGTCGCCCATCAGCGCCTGAAGATCGATCAATTTTTCCGGCGGAACTCCGAATTTTTCGCGGACTTCGGCCGGGCCGATCGGTTTTTGCTTGATCGGATCGAGCAGGCTGACGCCAGGACGAATGAGCTGCATCAGATCCTTGTCGGACGAGACGATCACCGTCTCGCCACCCTCCGCCTCGGCGGCGCGGGCATAGGCCGCGATCAGATCATCGGCCTCCCAATCAACCGCGTCGATCGCTGGGACGCCGAAAGCTTCGGTCGCCTCGCGCACCAGCGCGAATTGCGGCACCAGCTCGGGCGGCGGCGGCGGCCGCTGGGCTTTGTACGCGGGATAGAGGCGGCTGCGAAACGTATGTCGCCCGGCATCGAAAATCACCGCGAGATGGGTGCCGGTATGCTCACGTAAAAACCGCGCGAGCATGTTGGCGAAGCCGAACACGGCGTTCACCGGCGTGCCGTCCGGCCGCGTCATCGGCGGCAGCGCGTGAAAAGCACGAAATATGAACCCCGAGCCGTCGATCAGCACCAAGCGCGGCGGTGCGGCCGCGGCAGTCTCGGTCATGGCGCGGGCGGCCGGGCGGTCAATGTCCGTCAGCCGGGCCGACGCCCTCGTTGACGACGAAAAGCCGCGAGCAATAAGGGCACATCACCTCGCGGTCAGGAATGCGAAGATAGACGCGAGGATGCCCAAGCGGACCCTCGCCGCCGTCACAGGCGACCACCCGCTGATCGACATGGATGATCTCGGTGGGGGTGATCGTGGTCGGGGCTGCGGTGGTGGAGTCGGAAGACTGGGTATCGCCGGCGGGCATGGCCGTCCTCTCTGGTCGCGGGATGGCCGGCAGGATAGCGATGTCCGCTGGTTTTTCAACCGAGTGGCCGGCCGCGCGCCGCCGCGCAAAGCGGGGCATGGGGCGAGCGGCAGCCGGCGGCGCTGGCGAGAGAACAGGCAAGGAAAAGAGATGGTGGAAAACCGATATCCCGAACCGCCCCGCGCTGCCCGCGCCGGGCTCCAGGCACTCGCCCGGCGCGACCCCTTGCTTGCCACGATCGAGCCGCGCTGTGGCCCTTTGCCCTGGCGGCGCCGGGCGGGCGGCTTTGCCGGCCTCCTGCAAGCGATTTGCGGCCAGCAGATCAGCAACCAGGCGGCAGCGGCAATCTGGCGCCGGCTGGTCGCACTTCCCGACGCGATCACGCCCGCGGGGCTGCTTGCGCTCGGCGATGAGGATTTGCGCGCGGCGGGATTGTCGCGCCCGAAAATCACCCACGCCCGGGCGCTTGCCGAGGCATTCGCAAGCGGCACGCTGAGTGAGGCCGGTCTTGCCGCGATGGCGGATGAGGCGGCGATCGCGGCGATCGCCGGGGTGCGCGGGCTTGGGCGCTGGAGCGGGGAAATCTATCTGCTGTTTGCGTTGGAGCGCGAGGATGTGTTTCCCGCCGGCGATCTCGCCCTGGCCGCGGCACTGGCCGATCTCAGGGGGCTTGCTTCGCGCCCGCGTGAAGCGGCACTGCGTCGGCTCGCCGAGGCGTGGCGGCCCTGGCGGAGCCTTGCCGCGCGTCTCCTCTGGCATCACTGGCGCTTCGCGACGGGTCGGCCGAGCATGGACGATCTCCCGCTGGCGTGACATTTTGCCGCGATAAAGGAGCAAGATCGCCATGGCCGAACCCCATCAGACAGACACCCACCTCACCGTCACCCGCGAGGATGTGATCGCGATCGTGACCTTCAACCGCCCGGAGCGCCGCAACGCCTTCAATCTCGCGATGTGGCGGCGGCTGAAGGAGATCATGGAGGCGCTTTCGGCGGACGATGCCCTGCGCTGCGTCGTGCTGCGCGGCGCGGGCGGCGCGTTTTCGGCCGGCGCCGACATTTCCGCCTTCGCGACCGAACGCGGCAGCCGTGCCGCGGAGGATCGCTACGCCGACATGCTGCATGAAAGCATGCAGTCGATCCGGCTCTGCCGCCATCCGGTGGTGGCGCAGATAGAGGGCATCTGCCTCGGCGGCGGCGCCGGGATCGCGACGATGTGCGATTTTCGCGTCGGCGGCGAAACTATCCGCTTCGGCATCACCGCGCGCAATCTCGGCATCTGGTATCCCTATGCCGAGATCGACCCAATCATCCAGATGGTCGGCACCGGCGTCGTCGCCGAGATCTTGATCGAGGGGCGAATTTTCAACGGCCATGAGGCCTATGCGAAGGGTCTTCTCTCGCGAGTCGTCGCCGATGCCAAGGTGGCGGAGGAAGCGATGGCGCTGGCGCGACGGATCAGCGAGGGCAGCCCGCTTTCGGCGCGCTTTCATAAGGCGGCGATCCGCAAGCTGCGCGGGCCACTGCCGATCACGCCGGAGGAGGATCGCGCGGTCAATGATTTCGCGCAGACCGAGGATTTCCAAAATGCCGCCCGCGCTTTCCTTGCCAAGCAGAAGCCGCGCTTCGTCGGCCGCTAGGGTCGGGGGGGTATCGTCCTGCCGCGGGCGGCGCTCAGGGCTTGATCAGGGTGCCGACGCCGCCTTCGGTGAAGAGTTCGAGGAGGGCGGCGTGGGGGACGCGGCCATCGAGAATGACGGCACCCTGAACGCCGCCGACAACGGCCGCGGCACAGGTTTCCACTTTCGGGATCATGCCGCCGGTGATCCGCCCATCGGCGATCGCCACCGCAACCTCGGCAACGGTCAATTCCGGGATGGTCCGGCGCTCGGCGTCGAGCACGCCGGGGACGTCGGTCAGCATCAGAAGGCGGGTCGCGCCAAGGGCAGCGGCGATGGCGCCGGCGGCGGTATCGGCGTTGATGTTATAGGTCGCGCCATCGCCGCCGATCCCGACCGGCGCGATCACCGGGATCAGCCCGGCGCCGGTGAGGGCATGTATGACGCGGACATCGATCCGCTCCGGCTCGCCGACGAAGCCGAGATCGAGCGCGCGCTCGATATGGCTTTCGGGGTCACGCTCGGTGCGGGTGAGCTTCTTCGCCCGGATCAGGCCGCCATCCTTGCCCGAAATCCCAACCGCGAGGGCGCCGGCGGCGTTGATCAGGCTCGCGACCTCCTTATTCACGGTCCCGGCGAGCACCATCTCCACCACCTCCACCATCGCCGCATCCGTGACCCGAAGGCCATGGACAAAGGTCGATTGGATGGCAAGGCGCTTTAGCATGGCGTTGATTTGCGGCCCGCCACCATGGACCACGACGGGATTGACCCCGACCTGCTTGAGAAGGGCGATATCGCGGCCGAACTGCTTGGCCAGCGCGTCCTCGCCCATGGCGTGGCCACCATATTTGACGACGATCGTTGCCCCGGCGTAGCGGCGAAGGAAGGGAAGCGCGTGGGCAAGAATGCGCGCCTGCTCCTGCGCAGCACCCATCCGATCGGAAGTTTCGCTCATGCCGGTACCTTGCTGACCTGTTCGCTCTAGGGTTGTTTCATCCGCCGCCGCCTCGCGGTCAAGCGCCGCGTGTGGCCGCTCCTCAACGCAGCACGTCGCTCGCTTCCGCTTCGGCGCGCAGGCGGGCGGCGTCTTCGGGGAGTAGAAACCCCGCCTCGCTCTGGCGCGCGATCGCCGCAGTGACGGCGGCGACATAGCCGGCATGGTCGCGATAACGCTCCTCGAGCGAGGGGCGCGGGTCGCCGTTTGCTTCGCGCTCGGCGCGGGTGCGGGCAAAGGGAAAGAAGCTGCCAACGAGATAGCAGAGATCGCCCTCGGCGAACCCGGCCTTGCGCAGGTTCCAGCCGGTGTAGGTGCCGAGCGGCGCCTGGAGCGCGACCGAGCGCACGCCATCGGTCTCGTTGCCGTCACCATCCACGGCCGGCACCCGCACGTCATAGCGGGCGTTGCTTTTAGCGACCGGCGGCTCGGCAAGGATGCCGGATTCGTGCCTTGGATCAAAGCCCGGCCCGCGCAGCATGACCGGCATGTCGTTGATCAG
The DNA here is from genome assembly GCF_049965395.1 of Acidibrevibacterium sp. Classification (NCBI taxonomy): domain Bacteria; kingdom Pseudomonadati; phylum Pseudomonadota; class Alphaproteobacteria; order Acetobacterales; family Acetobacteraceae; genus Acidibrevibacterium; species Acidibrevibacterium sp. The sequence continues at coordinate 3,513 of NZ_JBMFWJ010000047.1, read as the reverse complement.
GGCATTGCCGGCAACGCCCGGAATATGGGGGAAAATCCGTGCCACTTCGCCCGGTTCGAGCAAAGTGTTGTCAGCAACGCGCGGGTAACGGCTCGCCGGCGGCGGCGTGTTTTTCTCGAGAAGCCTGGCAAGATGCAAAAGCAGGGCACGCATCGCCTCAAGATAGGAATTGGGGTTTTGCGCATAGTCACAGGGCCCGGCCCTGAGCCCGAGTACGTGCTGGGTTCCGGCAAAATGATAAAGATGAACCTGCGCCGGGAGCGGCAGATCATGCCCGGCGCCGTCAGTGGTATCGAGGGCGGCGCGGCTGTTCCAATATTCGAGCGAACTCAGCTCCTGAAAAATCTCGGGACACGTGCGGGTTTTTGTGCAGGCGTCGAGAATGCCGGCGCGGCTGCCCGAGAGTGCATCACGGCTTTGTTGCCAGGTGAAGGGAAAATCCTGGGTCGGCGCGAGATGTTCCTCATGCTGCATTGAGGCGGCGCTCGGCTGCGCGAAGCGCTGATTGAGGGCGAGGCGAACGGCGGCGATATGCACCACCATACCGTCGAAAACGCGCCCGCCGCCGGGAGCGGCGTTGAAGCCGAGATCGAGAAAGCTCCGCAGAAAACGCCCGCTTTGTGAGGTGCCATGAGCGATGGTGAAACGGATACGCCCTGCGAGCGGGTTGACGATGCCGTTTTCGTCGGCCGTCTCGCGGCGGAGAAAGGCGACCAAATCGCGGGTCGCGGCAAAACCGAGCCCAAGCACGCGCGGGTCGCGCGCGGTGTAGGTGAAGTCATAGATATGATTGGTGTCGAATCCGCCGCGGCGACAGAGATGGGTCGGGCTTGGCGTGCCAGGAAACGGGGTTTTCGTGCAATCAGCGAGGGCCCAATCCTCGCGCGCAACAAGATGTGGCGGGTCGGCTTGATGCACGCGTTCGGTCAGTACCGCACCGGGCGCGCTGAAATCGGCAGCGGGATAGGCGATACCTTGGCCAAGATCGGTCGCGCCGAGATCAAGAGTCGAGCGCGGGGCAAAGAGTTCGAAATCCTTGCGCACCGGCCCCGTGATGACACCGCCGCCGGGGGCATGCGCAATCGGAGCGGGGAAAGCGAAGGGGGTCTCGGGCGGGAGATCGCCCTGCCAGCCGCTCCAGACCAGCGAAAAGCCCTGGCGTTCGAGGAAGCCATCGCCGATATCGGAAGCACTGCCGCCGCGGTTATAGAGCCCAGGGGCCAAGGGTCGGCCACGATTGACCACGTCATAAAGCAAGATGTGGTTGCCGCGATCGGCGGCGATCGGCATCAGGATCACGAATGGCGTGGCATAGGCGACCTTGCCATCTGGCCCGCGTGGGGCGAGGGCAAGATCCAGGATGCCGGCATTGGCGGGATCGGTCGGATCGAGTTCACCATGGGCGATGCCGGTGATGCGCTCATATTGGCCGCTTGCGCCAAACGCCATGCCGCCGAACGCCGGTGACTCGACCGCGGTCAGTTCAAGCCGTAGCACGCGCGCGTCCGCGGCGAAGGCGACGGCGGCGAAGGCGGCACAGAACACGCCCAAGCGCAGAATGCGATGCATGCGTTCTCTCCTTCAGAGCGGGAAGAGTACGCCTCTGGCACCGACCTGCCAATTCCCCAAGCGAAGATGCCGAGCCCGGCCGTTGCCAGCCAGGCCCCGATCATCGGGAGAGAGGGTTAATGCTGGCCATGTCCAGCCGCTGCCCCGCGCGGCCCTTCCGGGGTTGGCGCGTTGGCATTGTCTTTGCGGTGGAGGATTGCAAAGACGGTGGGGACGAAGAGCAGGGTGGAGACGGTGGCAAACAGCAGGCCGCCGACAACAGCGCGGCCGAGCGGGGCGTTTTGTTCGCCGCCATCGCCAAGCCCGAGCGACATCGGGATCATGCCGATGACCATCGCCGAGGCCGTCATCAAGACCGGGCGCAGCCGCACGAAGCCGGCTTCGAGCGCCGCTTGTGTGGAGTTCATCCCCTCCGCCAACTGCTCGCGGGCAAACGCCACCACCAGAATCGAGTTGGCGGTCGCGACCCCCATGCACATGATCGCGCCCGTCAGCGCTGGCACCGAAAGCGGGGTCCCCGTCATAAACAACATCCAGACGATGCCGGCGATCGCCGCCGGCAGCGCGGTGATGATGATGAAGGGATCGAGCCAGGACTGAAAATTGACGACGAGCAAGAGATAGATCAGCACCACCGAGCCGATCAGGCCGGCAAAGAGCTGGGCATAGGCGGTGTTCATGGTATCCACCTGCCCGCGCACCGCAACCGCGACACCCGGCGGGCGGTATCTCATGTTGGCGGCGATGACGCGGTTGATATCGCCCGACACGCCGCCGAGATCGCGCCCTTGCACGGCGGCGAAGATCTCCTCCATCGGCTGAACATTGTAGTGCGAAACCATGCCCGGCCGGCCGACCACCTTGACCGTGGCCAGCGCGCCGAGAATCTGCGTGTCCCTGCCAGAGGTCTTGAAATTTCCTGGATTCGAGATCGGCATGTTGATCAGATCGTTCATCGTATCGATGCGGTATTGCGGCGTCTGACCGACCAGGAAGTAGGTGATGCCGGTTTTGTAGTCGAGATAAAAATTCGGGCTGACCTGGTAATTGGAATAGAGCGAGGTCAGCATCGAATTGGTGACATCGGCCTCGGTCAGACCAACCATCATCGCGTAGCTGCGATCGACATCGACCTGAAACGTCGGATAATTGAAGGGCTGCGCGAGATGGGTATCGACCAGGCCAGGCACCCGCACCAGGTCGCGATAGAGCCGCAAGGCGAAGCGGTAATCGTCGTCGAGATCGGGGCCGGTGACCTGGATATCGATCGGCGATGGGCGGCCGAAATTGAGGATCTGCGTGTTCATGTCAGCGGGCATGAAATAAAACGTCGTGCCCGGAAAATGCAGCGGCAATTGGCGCCGCAAATAGGCGACATAATCGGCGGTTGGGCCATGATGGTCGCGATCGAGGGTGATCAGAACGTCGGCGTCCTCGGGGCCGAACGAGCCGGTGCTGAGATAGGCGAGCGGGATACCGGCCACCGGGAGATCGATGTTGTCGACGAAGGTCTTGAGCTGGTCTTTCGGGATCACCGTGCGGATATAGTCCTCGACCTCTTGCGCCAGCCGCGCGGTTTCCTCGATGCGCGTTCCGGTCTGGGCACGGATATGCAGATACATCACCCCGGCATCGACGCCGGGGAAAAAAATCTGCCCAAGCCAGGGGCCGAGCGCCACCACCGAGCCAACCGTGAACGCCAGAAACACCCCGACAAAAACACTGCGGATGGCAAGGATGCCCGCGAGCACGCTATGATAGCCATCGCGCATGCGGGTGAAACCGCGCTCGAAGCCTTGCTGGAAGCGCACGAAGGGATTGCGCGATTTCGGGTGCGCATGCGCGTGCTCGCCGCCCTCCTCCTTCCTTTTCAGCTCCTGCTGATGGTGTTCGGCAACGCCGCGCAGCATGAACACCGCCATCGTCGGCACCAGCGTGCGCGAG
>NZ_JBMFWJ010000046.1:0-22057 GCF_049965395.1 Acidibrevibacterium sp. | reverse complement strand
TCAAGCTCTAAGGATTTCGTCCTGAGCGGGGAAATTAATGCGAACATTTCTACCTTGGGAAGTAACGCCGGAATGGCTTAAGGTGGCGGCTTTGCGCCCCTGGAGCGACCATGAGTGACACCTCAGCTGCCCCCGTGATCCGCCTCTCAGAGTATCGTCCGCCGGAATTTCTTGTCGAAACCGTCACCCTCGCCTTTGCTCTCGCGCCGGAAACCACCACCGTCACCACCCGCCTCAGCGTGCGTCGCGCAGCCGGTACGCCGGCGGGGGCGCCGCTCGTCCTCGATGGCGAGGGGCTCGCTCTCCGCGCGCTCCGGCTCGACGGCGCCGATCTCGCGCCAGAGCGCTATGCGCTTGATTCCCATCATCTGACCCTCCGCGACCCGCCGAGCGAATTCACGCTTGAGACCACGACCGAGATCCATCCCGCTGCCAATACTATGCTCTCCGGCCTTTATGTCTCGGGCGGCAATTTCTATACTCAATGCGAGGCTGAGGGCTTCCGCCGCATCACCTTTTTCCCCGATCGCCCGGACGTCATGGCACGCTACCGCGTGACCCTGACCGCCGATCGCGCGATGGCGCCCGTTCTTCTCGCCAACGGCAATCCCGTCGCGCATGGCGAGAACGATGACGGCACGCACTGGGCGACCTGGGACGATCCGCACCCGAAGCCGTGCTATCTCTTCGCCCTCGTCGCCGGCGATCTCATCGCTGTCCGTGATCGCTTCGTTACGCGCTCAGGGCGGGAAGTCCAGCTCGCGATCTGGGTCAGGCGCGGCGATGAGGACAAGACCGACTACGCCATGCATTGCCTGAAAGCGGCGATGGCGTGGGATGAGAGCCGCTTCGGGCGCGAATATGATCTCGAGGTCTTCAACATCGCCGCGGTTTCCGATTTCAACATGGGGGCGATGGAGAATAAGGGGCTCAATATCTTCAACACCCGCTATGTCCTCGCCCGCCCCGATACCGCGACCGATGCCGATTATCGCGGCATCGAGACGGTGATCTCGCATGAGTATTTTCATAATTGGACCGGCAACCGCATCACCTGCCGAGACTGGTTCCAGCTCTCGCTCAAAGAAGGGCTGACAGTGTTTCGCGACCAGGAATTTTCCGCAGACCAAGGCAGCCGTGGCTTGCAGCGCATCCAAGATGTCCGCCGCTTGCGCGCCGCCCAATTTCCCGAGGATGCCGGGCCGCTCGCCCATCCGGTGCGGCCGGACTCCTATCACAAAATCGATAATTTCTATACCGCGACGGTTTACCAGAAGGGCGCGGAACTGGTACGCATGATCGCCTCCCTCCTCGGCCCGCAGCGGTTTCGCGCCGGCATGGACCGTTATTTCGCATCCTGTGACAACCGGGCAGTGACGATTGAGGATTTTCTCGAGGCCCTCGGCGCCGGCGCCGGCGTCGACCTCACGCCGTTCCTTGCCTGGTACGCGACCGCCGGCACGCCGGAGGTGACACTGGCCGAGGACTATGATCCCGAGACCGGGATTTTCACCCTCCATCTCCGCCAACACATTCCGCCGACGCCGGGGGCGCCGAACAAACCGGCGCTGCCGATCCCGCTCGCGCTTGGGCTGTTGGATGCCGAAACCGGCGCCCCGATGGCAGCGAAACTCGCCGGCGAAACCACTGTATCAAGCGCCACGCGCCATCTGCTCCTCGATCAGCCGGCGCAAACCTGGCATTTCGAAGATGTCGGCCGGCGTCCGGTGGCCGCGATCGGGCGGGGGTTTTCGGCTCCGATCAAAATTCTCGGCCTCAGCCGCGAGCGGCTTCGCTTTCTCGCAACCCACGACCCCGATCCTTTTCTCCGCTGGGACTGCCTGCAGCGCTATGCCAGTGAAACCCTGCTTGCTGACGCTGACGCCTTGCGCACCGGCGCTGCCCCTGTGGCGGATGCGGGGCTAATTGCCGCGATCGCGGCGCTGCTCGATCAGGCCGAGGCCGACCCAGCTTTCGTCGCCGAGGCGATCACGCTGCCCGCCGTGACGCAGCTCGCCGAGGAGATGGCGGAAATCGACGTCGACGCCCTGCACATAGCGCGGGAATCCCTGCGCGCGGCGACTGGGCGGGCTCTCGCGGCGCCGCTTCGCGCTCTGTATGACAAGCTCCGCGCGACCGATTCCCCTGCGATCGACGGCGCCGCGATGGGCCGGCGGGCGCTCGCCAATGTCGCGCTCTCCTATCTCGTTGCCGGCGGCGAGGATGTGGCGATCGCGATGGCCGTCGAGCAATTCCAGACCGCACCGACGATGACCGGGCGGCTCGGCGCCCTCACCCTGCTCGCCGCGACCGAGCGGCCGGAGCGGGAGGCCGCGCTCGCTGATTTTTACGCGAGGTGGCGGCACGACCCGCTGGTTCTCGACAAATGGTTCGCAATCCAGGGCATGGCGCCGCTGCCGGGGGCGCCGGCGCGCGTTCGCGCACTCACCCGCCATCCCGATTTCACCGCCGCCAACCCCAATCGTCTGCGCGCCCTGATCGGCAGCTTCGCCCAGGCCAATCCGGTTGGGTTTCATGACGCGTCCGGCGACGGCTATGCGCTGCTTGCGGAAACCATCGCCGCCGTCGATCCCGCCAATCCGCAGGTCGCGGCGCGGTTGGCTTCAGCCTTCGGGATGTGGCGACGCATGCCACCCGCGCGACGGACTCTGATGGCGGCGGCGTTGGCGGGGCTTGCCGGGCGGCCCGACCTCAGCGCCAACAGCCGGGAGGTGATCACGAAAATGCTTGCCCCGTCCCAATCGGCCGGTGGCGTAACCCGCCATTAAGCCTCTTTCTGTAAACTCGAGGAGATCACTGCCCTATCGCAACAGATACGGGGGCCATTTGTCGTCCGCGCGTGTCGTATTCCCCAAGCCGCCGGGGCTTATCGCTGTCCTGCTGGTGTTCGTTTGCCTGCTCGAGGGAGCGATTGTGCTCTCGCGGCTCTGCGGCGAAACTCCGGCAATCTGGGTAGCCAACGGGGTTCTGCTCGGCGCCCTGCTGGTCGTCCCGAGCCAGCGCTTCGTCGGCTACCTCCTCATTTGCCTGCTCGCCGATTTCGCGCTCAATGAAGGCCGCGGCGATCACCTGCTGCTCAGCTTCATCATCGCCGTTTACAAACTCGCCGAGGTGGCGATCGCGTATGGCCTGCTGCGCGGGCGTTTCGGCGCCCGTCCCGATCCGGCGCGGCCGGGCGCTTTGGTCCGCTTGGCCGTCACCGCCCTAACCGCTCCGGTATTCCCGGCGATTTTCGCTACCGATGCGCGATTTTATTTAGCCGACGAGGCATTCGCCAAAAATTTGGTCGATTGGTATGCCGCGAGCGCTCTCGGCTTCATGATCGCAACGCCGCTCATTCTCGCGCTGTTCCGGCCGCGTCGTCCGGATCCGCCGGCGGCGAAGCAGTTTTTTTCGGCGTTTCGCTATTTTGCTTTCCTGGCCGCGGTCTGCGTCGTGGTGTTCTCGCAATCACGCTATCCGCTACGCTTTCTGGTGTTTCCGCCGCTGCTGCTGATCGCGAGCCGGCGTTCACTGCTCGAAACCGCCGCGGCGACGCTGTTTGCGGCGTTGACCATCCTCGGCTTCACGGTTGCCGGGCGTGGGCCGATTTCGCTACTGGCCCAGGCCGGAGTGCTGAGTGAGGGCGAAAAACTCCGCATCGCGCAGGGTTTCGTTTTCATCCTTGGTCTTTGCGCGCTGGCGCTGGCGGCGCGGACGGAGCAAACGCGGCGGCTTCGCGAAATCCTCGCCGCGCGGCAGGCGCGGCTGCGCGAAAGTGAGCGGCGCTACCGCGCGCTCGCCGATAATTCCACCGACGCGATCTACCGCATGGCGATCGACGGTCGCCGGCTCTATGTTTCGCCGGCGGCGCAAGAGCTGTTCGGCTTCTCGCCGGAGGAGCAGGTCGGGCGCCATTGGCGCGAGGAGGTGCATCCCGAGGACTGGCCGGCGGTCAAGGTCGAACTCCGCAAGCTTGCCGCCGGCAGCGATACCGTCGTCTTTTCCTATCGCCGCCGGTGCAAGAATGGCCGCTTTGTTTGGGTGGAGACGCGGGTGCGCGCGGTGCGCGACCGCGAAAGCGGGGTGGTGGGCGAATATATCGCAAGCTCGCGCGACATCTCGCGGCAAAAATCCACCGAGGAAAAGCTGAACGCCGCCAATGCCGCCCTCGTCGCTCTCGCCGCGACCGACGGCCTGACCGGCATCGCCAACCGCCGCAGTTTCGACGAAGCCCTCGAGCGCGAATGGCGCCGTGGCCAGCGTGAGCAAACAGCGCTCGCCCTGCTCATGATCGATGTCGATCACTTCAAGCCGTTCAATGATTTCTACGGCCATCTCGTCGGAGACGATTGTCTGCGGCGGCTCGCGGCGACGATCAAAGGCTGTCTGCATCGCCCCGGCGATCTCGCCGCGCGCTTCGGCGGCGAGGAATTCGCGGTACTATTGCCAACCACCGACGCGGTTGGCGCGCTCGAAATTGCCGAGCGCATCCATGATGCCGTCGCGGCGCTCGACATCGTCCATGAAGTCATCCCGCTCGGGCGGATTTCGCTCAGCATCGGCATCGCGAGCGACGGGCCGGAGCGTTACCACAGCGCCAACGCGCTGCTGCAGACCGCCGACCGCGCGCTCTATCTCGCCAAACACGAAGGGCGCAACCGCAGCGTCATCGCGGTGATCGACGACCACGGCGGCGCTGCTGGTCACGATATCGCAAAGACCCGATAGACCGGACCGCTCGGCGGGCGCTGGCCGATGCCGACGGCGAGCAGATCGTTGAGCCAGGCATAGCGGGGATCGCCGGTCTCGAAAATCAGCGCGGTGCGGAAATAATACTCGTCCGGCGCGACCGCCTCCCCGGCCGCAAGCCGGCGCATCACCGCCTCGGGGCCGGTGCGAAGACCGTGATAGCGCACATAAATCGACGCCCCATCCGCGGTTTCGAGGACGATCCGCACATCGAGAAGGGTACGCCCGCCGGCACCGACGACCAAGGCGTCCTCGCCGATCGGCAGGATGCGCCCGGAGAGCCGCGGCCCGGTAAAACGCCCGCCGCGGATCGGCACCACCCGCCGCTCGCCATAAGCGTTCGGCCCGATCACCGCCGGCGCGCCGACTTCGATCGCCATTTCGAACAGAAATTCGCTCGCCAGAGTGTCCATCAGATCTCTCCCCGCGCCAGCTTGACCGCTGACACAAAGCAACGCAAGCCCTTGGGAGGGGTGTCAAGATGGCGCGGAAGGGCTAACATGCCCGCTTGCGCGCTGGCCCCGGGGTAACGGGCGGAAGACAATCGGCGGGAGGAGCAAACGGCATGGATTTCGACCTCGACGAGACACGGCAAGCGATCCAGGACACCGCCCGCCAATTCGCCCGCGAAACTCTCCTCCCCAACGCCGCGCACTGGGATGAGGCGCGCATTTTTCCCCGCGAGGCATTGCAAGCTGCCGCCGCCCTCGGCTTTGCTGGCATCTATACGCGCGAGGCGCATGGCGGCAGCGGCCTCGGGCGGCTGGAGGCGGCGCTGATTTTCGAAGAACTCGCGGCCGCCGATCCCTCGACCGCGGCGTTTCTTTCGATCCACAACATGGTCGCCTGGATGATCGACCGCTTCGGCGACGAGGCTCAGCACGCGCGGTTTCTGCCCGCGATGATGCGCGGTGAGACCATCGCGAGCTATTGCCTGACCGAGCCGGGCTCGGGCTCGGACGCCGCCAGCCTCCGCACCACAGCGCGGCGCGACGGCGCGCATTATGTCCTCAACGGCAGCAAGGCCTTCATCTCGGGTGGCGGCGCTTCCGATCTCTATGCGGTGATGGTGCGCACCGGCGGCGCCGGCCCACGCGGCATCTCCTGCGTTCTCGTCGAGAAGGGAACGCCGGGTCTTGCGTTCGGCAAGCCGGAGCGGAAACTCGGCTGGAACAGCCAGCCGACGACGCTGGTGACATTCGAGGATTGCCGTGTGCCAGTGGCCAACCGGCTCGGCGCCGAGGGTGAGGGGTTCCGTTTCGCGATGGCTGGGCTCGATGGCGGGCGCGTCAACATTGCCGCCTGCTCGCTCGGCGGCGCCCGCGCCGCACTCGATCTCGCGCTTTCTTACGTCCGCGAGCGCCGGCAATTCGGCCAGCGCCTCGCCGATTTCCAGGCGCTGCAATTCCGCCTCGCTGATATGGCGACCGAGTGGGAGGCCTCGCGGCTGATGGTGCATCGCGCCGCCGTCGCCCTCGATCAGCGCACGCCCGATGCGACCAGCCGCGCGGCGATGGCCAAGCGCTTCGCGACCGATGCCTGTTTTCGCATCACCGATGAGGCGCTGCAGCTTCATGGCGGCTATGGCTATATCAAGGAGTACGCCATCGAGCGCTATCTGCGCGATCTCCGCGTGCATCGGATTCTCGAAGGCACGAACGAGATCATGCGCGTCATCATCGCTCGCCATCTGCTCGCCCAATGAGCGGGGAAGAATGTTCTTTTTTGAAAAAAAGAACCAAAAAAACTTCCCCCCTTGGGCAGCGCCTGCGGCGCGGCCCGGAAGACATAAGTGTTTTTGCTTCTTTTTCTTCGATAATGCGCAACAGCCCCTAGAGGAGATCGCGGCATGACAGACATCGCCTTCATCGGGCTCGGCAATATGGGCGCGCCGATGGCCGCCAACCTGGTGCGCGCCGGCCACCGCGTGCGTGGTTTCGATCTTAACCCGGAGCTTGTCGCCGCGCATCAGGCCGCTGGCGGTATCGCCGCGAGCAGCGCCTTGGCCGCTTGCGAGGGCGCCGAGATCGCGATCTCGATGCTGCCGGCAGGCGCCCATGTCTGCGCTCTCTATCTCGGCGATAGCGGTGTCATCGCGGCCTTGCGCGGGCGCGATGCGTTGCTGATCGATAGCTCGACGATCGATGTCGAAACCGCGCGCGCAGTCGCCGAGGCCGCCGCCGCTGCTGGCCTTGCGATGCTGGATGCGCCGGTCTCGGGCGGTGTCGGCGGCGCCCAGGCAGGGACGCTCACCTTCATGGTCGGCGGCGAGGCGGCGGCGTTCGCGCGGGCGCGGCCGATCCTCGCCGCGATGGGCAAAAACATCGTCCATGCCGGCGGGCCGGGCGCTGGGCAGGCGGCGAAAATCTGCAACAACATGATCCTCGGCGTCTCCATGCTCGCGGTGTGTGAGGCGTTCGTGCTTGCCGATCGGCTCGGCCTCGCGCGCGAGAAATTATTCGAGGTCAGTTCGACATCTTCCGGCCAATGCTGGTCGCTGACCTCGTACTGCCCGGTTCCCGGCCCGGTGCCGACCGCGCCCTCCAACCGCGACTATGCGCCCGGCTTCGCGGCCAGCTTGATGCTCAAGGATTTGAAACTCGCGCAGCAGGCCGCCGAGGCGAGCGGCGCCGTAACCCCGCTCGGGGCGAGCGCCGCGTCGCTCTATCAACGCATCAACGATGCTGGCCTCGCGGGCAAGGATTTTTCCGCGGCCTTCACCTGGCTTGCGGCGCAGAGCCGCGAGGTGGCGCCATGAGTGTTGCGAATTTTCATGCGGCGCGCGACTTTCTCTTTACCCACCGCACCGATTTGACCACGGCGGCACGCGATTTCCGCTGGCCAGAACTCGGGCATTTCAACTGGGCGCTTGATTGGTTCGACGGTCATCTCGCCCGCGGCGAGAGCTCAGCGCGGCCGGCGCTGGTGATCACCGGCGCTGGTGCGGCGCAGCTAAGCTTTGCCGAACTCGCGGCGCGCTCGAATCGGGTCGCCAACGGATTGCGTGCGCTTGGGGTTTCGCGCGGCGATCGCATCCTGCTGATGCTCGGCAATGTCGTTGCGCTCTGGGAGGTGATGCTGGCGGCGATGAAGCTCGGCGCGATCGTCGTGCCGGCGACGATGCTGCTCGCGCCATCCGATCTCGCCGATCGTTTCACGCGCGGGCGGGTGCGCTTTCTTGTTGCGGACGGGGAAGCTGCGGAAAAATTCGCCGGGCTCGATCCCAATGTGCGGCGCATCGCCGTTGGTATGGTGCCGCCGGGCTGGACCGATTATCAAAGCCTCTATACGGGATCAGCGGATTTCACGCCAGATGGCGCGACGCACGCCGATGATCCGATGCTGCTCTATTTCACATCCGGCACCACCGCGCGGTCGAAACTGGTCTTGCACAGCCATCGTTCGTATCCGGTCGGTCATCTCTCGACGATGTATTGGCTTGGTTTGCAACCGGGTGATCTCCATCTCAATGTCTCCTCGCCGGGCTGGGCGAAACATGCTTGGAGCTGTTTTTTTGCGCCCTGGAACGCCGGCGCGAGCGTGTTCATTTTCAACCAGCCGCGCTTTGTTGCCCGCGATCTCTTGGATGCTATCGTCGCCCATGGCGTCACCTCGCTCTGTGCGCCGCCGACCGTTTGGCGGCTGCTGATCCAAGAAAATCTCGCCGCTTGGAAAACGAGCTTGCGCGAAGTGACCGGCGCTGGCGAGCCGCTCAATCCGGAAGTGATCGAACAGGTCGAACGCGCCTGGGGCCTCACCATCCGCGACGGCTATGGCCAGACCGAAACCACGGCGCAAATCGGCAATCCGCCAGGGCAAAAAATCAAACCCGGCTCAATGGGTCGGCCGCTCCCTGGCTATCGCATCATGCTGCTGGATGCAGAGGATCACCCGGCCGAAGAGGGTATGGTCGCGATCGCGCTCGACCCGCCGCCCGCCGGCCTGATGCGCGGCTACCTAAGCGATGACGGCGGCATCGAGGCGATTACAGGCGATTTTTACCGCACCGGTGACGTCGCCTCGCGCGATGCGGAAGACTATCTCACCTATGTCGGCCGCGCCGATGACATTTTCAAAGCCTCTGACTACCGCATCAGCCCGTTTGAATTGGAAAGCGTATTGATCGAGCATCCCGCGATCGCCGAGGCCGCCGTTGTGCCGGCGCCCGATCCGCTGCGTCTTGCGGTGCCAAAAGCCTATGTCAGCCTCATCGCCGGGCACGCCGCCGATCGCGCAACGGCGCTCGCGATTTTTCGGCATCTCCGCGCCCGGCTCGCGCCCTATAAACGCATTCGTCGCCTCGAATTCGCGGATTTGCCGAAGACGATTTCCGGCAAGATCCGGCGCGTCGAATTGCGCCGCGCAGAGGCCGCGCGTGGCACCGAGCGCGCCGCCGGCGAATTTCGCGAAGAGGATTTTCCTGAACTCTCCTGAAAGGATTTGCTCATGGCCATTCCCAATGCCGCGAGCGGGCTCGATTTCTCGCTCGGCGAGGAGATCGACATGCTGCGCGATCAGGTGGCGCGCTTTGCGAGCGCCGAAATCGCGCCGCGCGCTGCGGCGATCGACCGCGACAATGAGTTTCCCGCCGATCTGTGGCAAAAAATGGGAGAGCTCGGCGTGCTCGGGATCACCGTCGAGGAAGACTATGGCGGTGCCGGGCTGGGCTATCTCGCCCATTGTGTGGCGATGGAGGAGATCAGCCGCGCGTCTGCCTCGGTTGGGCTTTCCTACGGCGCACACTCCAATCTTTGTGTCAATCAGATCCGCAGGAACGGCAACGCGGCGCAGAAGACGCGCTATCTTCCTCCCCTGATCGCGGGAACCAAAGTCGGCGCACTGGCGATGAGCGAGCCCGAAGCGGGATCGGACGTGGTCTCGATGCGGCTTCGCGCGGAAAAACGTGGCGAGGGCTATGTGCTCAACGGCACCAAAATGTGGATCACCAATGGCCCCGATGCCGACGTGCTGGTGGTTTATGCCAAGACCGATCCCGAGGCCGGGCCGCGCGGCATCACCGCCTTCATCGTCGAGCGCGGGATGAAAGGATTTTCCTGCGCCCAAAAACTCGACAAGCTCGGCATGCGCGGCTCCAATACCGGCGAATTGGTATTTGAGGACTGCCTGGTGCCCGCAGAAAACGTGCTCGGCGCGGTTGGGCGCGGGGTCAATGTTCTGATGAGTGGCCTCGATTACGAACGCGCGGTTCTCGCCGCCGGGCCGCTCGGCATCATGCAGGCCTGTCTCGACGTGGTTTTGCCCTATGTCCATGAGCGTCGGCAATTTGGTCGCCCGATCGGGGAATTTCAGCTCATGCAAGGCAAAATCGCCGACATGTATGTGACGCTGAATGCCGCCCGTGCCTATGTCTATGCCGTCGCCGCGAGTTGCGATCGTGGCCAAACCAACCGCAAGGACGCCGCCGGCGCCATTCTCTACGCCGCCGAACGCGCAACCTGGATGGCGCTGGAGGCGATCCAATGTCTTGGCGGCAATGGCTATATCAATGATTACCCGACCGGGCGGCTATTGCGTGATGCAAAGCTCTATGAGATCGGCGCTGGCACTTCGGAAATCCGCCGCATGCTGATCGGCCGTGAATTGTTCCAAGAGACCGCGTGAGATGCAGATTTCCTCGACGATCGATCCGCGTTCGCCGCAATTTCGCGAAAATCAAGCGGCGATGGCGGCGCTGCTGTCAGACCTCAACGCCAAGCTCGCCGCCATCGCCGAGGGCGGTGGGGCGGAGGCGCGGGCACGGCATATTGCCCGCGGGAAGAAGCTGCCGCGCGAGCGGATACGTCTCCTTCTCGATCCTGGCTCGCCCTTTCTCGAATTATCGCCGCTCGCCGGTCTTGGCCTGTATGACGACGCGGTGGCGGCGGGCGGGATCATCACCGGCATCGGGCCGATTTGCGGCCGCGAATGCATGGTGATTGCCAATGACGCGACGGTGAAAGGCGGCAGCTATTTCCCGATCACTGTGAAAAAACATCTGCGAGCGCAAGAAATCGCTTTTGAGAATCGTTTGCCATGTATTTATCTCGTCGATTCGGGTGGTGCCAATCTTCCCAATCAGGATGAGGTTTTCCCCGATCGGGAGCATTTCGGCCGCATCTTTTATAATCAGGCGCGGATGTCGGCGGCCGGGATCGCGCAGATCGCGGCCGTCATGGGATCCTGCACCGCTGGCGGCGCCTATGTGCCGGCGATGTCCGATGAAAGCATCATCGTCCGCAACCAGGGCACGATTTTTCTCGGCGGGCCGCCGCTGGTCAAAGCGGCGACCGGGGAAGTGGTGAGCGCGGAAGAGCTTGGCGGCGGCGAGCTGCATGCGAAAATCTCAGGCGTTGCCGATCATCTCGCAGAAAACGATGAACATGCGCTCGCGATCGCGCGTCGTATCGTCGGCCATCTCAATACTGTAAAGCCGCACGCGCTCGCGCTCCGCGATCCTCTGCCGCCACGTTACGATGGTGCTGAGCTGCACGGGATCGTGCCCAAAGATCCGCGCCAGAGCGTCGATGTGCGCGAAATCATCGCCCGCATCGTCGATGACAGCGCGCTTGATGAATTCAAACGGCTCTATGGGCCGACTTTGGTCACCGGGTTCGCTCATATCCATGGCTATCCGGTCGGCATCATCGCCAATAACGGCATTCTTTTCTCCGAATCCGCCGAAAAAGGGGCGCATTTCATCGAACTTTGCGCCCAGCGCGGCATTCCCCTGGTATTTCTGCAAAACATCACCGGCTTCATGGTCGGGCGCAAATACGAGGCCGGCGGCATCGCGAAGGACGGCGCCAAGATGGTAACCGCGGTTGCGACCGCGAATGTGCCGAAAATCACCGTTATCATTGGCGGCAGTTTCGGCGCCGGCAATTACGCGATGTGCGGGCGCGCTTATGGGCCACGCTTTCTGTTTCTCTGGCCGAATGCCCGCATCAGCGTCATGGGTGGCGAACAGGCGGCCTCGGTGCTTGCGCAAATCCGCCGCGACAATCTCGAGGCGCGCGGCGAAACCTGGCCAAAAGAGGAGGAGGAGGCGTTCAAGGCGCCGATTCGCGCGCAATATGAAACCCAAGGAAACCCAACCTATGCGTCCGCGCGGCTGTGGGATGATGGGGTCATCGATCCGGCGGCAACCCGACGCGTGCTCGCGCTTTCGCTGTCAGCGGCGTTGAACGCGCCGATCGCTGCCACGCGCTTTGGCGTCTTTCGGATGTGAGGCCGCGATGTTCGAGAAAATTCTCATCGCCAATCGCGGTGAAATCGCCTGCCGCATCATGCGCACGGCGCGGCGGATGGGTGTCAAGACAGTTGCCGTCTATTCCGAAGCCGATCGCGACGCGCGCCATGTCGCCGAGGCTGATCAAGCGTTCGCGATCGGGCCGGCGCCGGCGCGGCAGAGCTATCTCTCGATCCCGGCGCTGATCGACGCGGCAAAAGCGAGTGGTGCCGCGGCAATCCATCCCGGCTATGGATTTCTCTCGGAAAACGCGGATTTCGCTGAGGCCTGCGCCGAAGCCGGCATCGTGTTCATCGGCCCACCAGCGAGCGCGATCCGCGCCATGGGCTCGAAGGCCGCGGCGAAGGCGCTGATGGCGGCGGCCGGCGTGCCGTTGGTTGCAGGCTATCATGGGGAGGATCAGAGCGAGGCGCGGCTCGCCGCGGCGGCCGGCGAAATCGGCTATCCGGTGCTGATCAAGGCCTCGGCCGGCGGCGGCGGCAAGGGCATGCGCATCGTCACGACCCCGGGCGAATTTGCTGCGGCCCTCGCCGGTGCCAAGCGCGAGGCCGCCTCCGCTTTCGGCGATGATCGTGTTCTGGTCGAAAAATATCTCGAGCGGCCGCGCCATATCGAGATCCAGGTTTTTGCCGATCAGCACGGCAACTGCGTGCATCTTTTCGAGCGCGACTGTTCGATCCAGCGCCGGCATCAGAAAATCATCGAGGAGGCGCCCGCCTTCGGCCTCGATGCCGCAACCCGGGCGGCGATGGGGGAGGCGGCGATCCGTGCTGCGCGCGCCGTCGATTATGTCGGTGCGGGAACGGTAGAATTCATCAGCGCCGGTGGCACGTTTCACTTCATGGAGATGAACACGCGGCTGCAGGTCGAGCACCCGATCACCGAAATGATCACCGGCCTTGATCTCGTCGAGTGGCAATTGCGCGTTGCCGCCGGCGAGAGGCTCCCGCGCAGGCAGAACGAGCTCGCGATCGCCGGCCACGCGATCGAGGCGCGGATTTACGCCGAAGACCCGGCGCGTGATTTCCTCCCCGCGACCGGGATCATCCGCTATCTCGGGGAACCGGCGGCGAGTGCCGCGGTGCGGATCGATTCCGGCGTGCGCGCGGGCGATCGCGTCGGCGTGCATTACGATCCGATGCTCGCCAAGCTCATCGTCCATGGTGATGACCGGGCGGCGGCGCTGGCGCGGCTGCGCGCGGCACTCGCGGAGTTTGCCCTGATCGGCGTGCGCAACAATCTCGCGCTGCTGCGCGCCATCGCCTCGCACCCCGATTTCGCCGCTGCAGCCCCTGATACCGGCTTCATCGCGCGTCACCCCGATCTGCTGGCGCCGCCCGCAGCGGCAGCGCCACCCTCGGTGCTCGCGGCCGCGGCGCTCCATGTGCTCGCCGGGCGTAGCGCTGCGCTGGCGCGCGAAACCCGGGCGAGCGCCGACCCGGCCTCACCATGGGCGGCGCGGGATGGCTGGCGCCTCTATGGCCAGGCGCCGGAGGATGTGCTTTTGCGCGCCGAGGACGGCGATCACCGAATCGCGGCACTCTGGCAAGGAGAGGGCGCCTATCGCCTCACCTTGCCAGATGGCTCGATCACCGAGGCGCGCGGCCGCGCGGATGGCGCGCGCTGGCGCCTGATCCTCGATGGTCGTCAGCGCGGCCTTACCGTGGTCGAAACCGAGGAGGCGCTGGTGGTGCTCGACGAGACGGGGGAATACCGCTTCCGCGTCGTCGCCCCGGGCGCGACGGCGGCCGACGAGGGCGAAGGCGATGGCCGGATCACGGCCCCGATTCCGGGCTATGTCCGCGGCGTCCTCGTCGCGCCCGAGGCACCAGTCGCGCGCGGCCAGGCGCTCGTGGTGATGGAGGCGATGAAAATGGAAATCACCCTCACGGCCCCTTTCGCCGGCAGGGTCGGCGCGGTGTCCGCGGCGATCGGGGCGATGGTAGAAGAGGGGCAGGAATTGGTGGTGATCACCCCGGAACCGTCATAGCCGCCTGACGGGTGATCGGCCCACTTACGCATCTGCGCCCTGCGCCGCGGCCGCAGTGAAAGCCAAGGCGGGTGAGGAAAAATGTTCTTTTTTGAAAAAAAGAACCAAAAAACTTTTATCCTGGGGCAGCGCCTGCGGCACTGCCCGCGCCGAGACAACGCGACACGCTATTCTTCGATAAGGACGCCCCGATGCCAGAAACCTACGATCTCATTATCGAAAACGGCATCTGCGCCTTGCCGTGGGGGCTTGAGGAAACCTCGATCGCGGTGCGCGATGGGCGCATCGTCGCCCTTGGCGTGCCGGCGAGCGCGGGTGCGCCCACGCGGATCGAGGCGCGCGGGCTGCATGTTCTCCCCGGCCTCATCGATGCCCATGTGCATCTGCGCGATCCCGGCGATGCCAGCGTCGAGTCCATCCCGACCGGCACCCGTGCCGCTCTTCTCGGCGGCTTGACGGCGGTTTTCGACATGCCGAACACCGCGCCGCCAGTGGTGGACGCCGAGCGCCTCGCCTGGAAACAGGCTTACATCGAGGGCGCGGCCTATTGCGACATGGGGATCTATGTCGGCGCGACACGGGAGAACATCCCCGCGCTCGCCAATCTCGAGGCCGGGCGCGGGGTCTGTGCCATCAAAGTCTTTGCCGCGAGCAGCACCGGCGATCTGTTGATCGAGGATGACGCGACGCTCGCCCGCGTCATGCGCGCCGGGCGGCGCCGGATCGCCTATCACAGCGAGGATGAATATCGTCTGCGCGAACGCCGGGCGCTGTTTGCCGCCGGCGAGCCCTACGCCCGCCACGCCGAATGGCGCGATCCCGAGACCGCGTTTCTCGGCACACGCCGGCTGATGGCGCTGGCGCGCGAAACCGGCCGGCCGGCGCATCTCGTGCATGTCTCGACAGCGGAGGAATTCGCCTATCTCGGCGCGTTTCACGACATCACCACCATCGAGGTGCTGGTCAATCACCTGACTCAGGTGGCGCCAGACTGCTATGAGCGGCTCGGCGCCTATGCCGTGATGAACCCGCCGCTTCGCGACAGCCGCCATGTCGAGGCGGCGTGGCGCGCGGTGCGCGACGGGCTGGTGGACAGCGTCGGCTCTGATCACGCGCCGCACAGCCGGGCGGCGAAGGCGCGGCCCTGGCCGGAGACGGCGGCGGGGCTGACCGGCGTTCAGACCCTCGTGCCGCTGATGCTCGATCACGTGCATCACGGCCGGCTTTCGCTGATGCGCCTTGTCGATCTGCTCGCCGCCGGCCCGGCGCGCGTCTTCGGCGCGGTCGGGAAGGGGCGGATCGCTGCCGGCTATGATGCTGATTTCACGCTGGTCGATCTCGGCGCGCGCCGGCGGATCGAGAACGCCAAGATGGCAACCCCCTGTGGCTGGACCCCGTTTGATGGGTTGACCGTCACCGGCTGGCCGGTGATGACCGTGCTGCGCGGCGAGGTCGCGATGCGCGATGACGAGGTGCTGGGGGCGCCGCGCGGGCGGCTGGTGCGGTTTTTCTCGTGAAGGTGGGCGTCGGGGAGGGGCGGTTTTGACGCAGATGGCACCCGATGGACAGGTTTCCGCCCCACGCCTGGTGATTACGCTCGGGCTCTATGGCAGCGCTTCGACCTGGCTTTTTAATGTCGTGCGTGAGACGCTGAACGCAGCCCACGGGGTGGAGCGGGTCTGCGCCTATTATGCAGACGCGATCGCGCTCATTCTTCAGGATGGCGCGATTCCTGGCCGGCATGTCGTCGTCAAGATGCATGTCGGGGATGACACGCTGCCGGCTTTCGTCTATCTCGCCCAACCGCTCCTGCTGCTCAGCGTGCGCGACCCCCGCGATGCCGTGGTGTCATTGATGGAGCGTTTCGACCAGGATTTCGACAAAGCGGCGGCGCGCGTCGTGCAAAGTGCCCGGCGCATTTTCCCGTTCGCGGCCGCAGGGCATCCCTATCTGCGCTATGAGGATAATTTCTTCGCGCGCCGCGAAACCCTCGACGCGATCGCCGCCCGGCTCGGTGTCGCGCTAGCGGACGCCACCAAGACGGCGATTTTCAGCCGGTATGAAACCAACGCGGTGCGAGATTTCGCAACGCATGTCGGCGATCTGCCGAAGGAAAGGCTGGATGGCGGCGAGGCTGACCTTTTCGATCGCGTGACGCATATTCATCGCGGCCATATCGGCGATGGCCTGATCGGCAAATGGCGCGAGCGCCTCTCGCCCGCGCAAAGTGCTGCGATCACGCAGGCGCTCGGTGATTTCATCGCGAATTTCGGCTATGGGCCTGGCGCTGCCGGTGTGTAGATAGCCCGATCGGCGCCCTCTCCGGGCGCGCCCCATCATGAGCGCGGGGTTGGCGCGCCGCCGGCCGACGCGGGGACAAATAGCGAGTTACCATTGCTTTACCTTATTGCGGCACTATCGGGGCTGTCTGTACGTCTTCGAAGAGGTTCCGATGCCTTTTTCCCTTGCGTCGCTGCGCCAGCCACGGCTTTCTCTTCGCCAGCTCATGATCGTCGCGGCGTCGCTGGTTTCGCTCGCGATCATCGCTGGCCTCGCGATGGTCGAGCAGTATCACGACATGCTCGACGCCAAGATTGCCAAGCTCCGCGCGGTGACGGAGGAGGCGCTGTCGGTCGCCGCGGTCCTCGAAAAAAAGGTCGAGGCCGGGCAGTTGACGCGCGAGGAGGCGATTAAGCAATTTCGCGATACGGTGCGCCCGCTCCGCTTCGATAACGGCACCGGCTATATTTTCTCCTATGACATGAATGGCCTGACGATGATCCTCGGGCCAACCCCGGAACGCGAGGGGACCAATCTGTTCGAGGTGCGCGATTCGGAGGGATTTCCCTTCGTGCAGGAGGAAATTCGCGTCGCCAAGGCCGGCGGCGGCACGCTTTCCTATCATTATCCCAAGCCGGGGAGCAAAGTTGCGCTGCCGAAAATTAGCTATGTCGCGCCGTTTGCGCCGTGGAATCTCTATGCTGGCGCAGGGCTCTATACCGACGATCTGCGCGCGGTGCTGTGGTCGAAATTTCTTCGTTTCGGGGGGATCATCCTCGCCCTGTTCGCGGTCTCCAGCGTGATCGCCTGGCTGGTTGCGCGCAGCATCACGCGGCCGCTGTCGCGCTTGCAGCAACGCATGATCGATCTCACCAAGGGGGATCTCGGCGCCGAAATCCCCGGCCATGACCGCGGTGACGAAATTGGCGAGATGGCCCGCGCCGTCGAAGTATTCCGCCAGAACGCGATCGAGCGGGTGGAACTCCGTGCCGAACAGGAGCGGCAGGCCAAGCGGGCGTCTGAGGAGCGGCGTTTGGCGCGGCTCGAACTCGCCGACGGGTTCGAGCGGAGCGCCGGCGCGATCGTCGCCGCCGTCGCCGGTGCCGCGACGACGATGCAGAACACCGCGCGCGGTATGACCGGCATCGCCGAGGATGCCTCGGCGCAGACCGCGAAAGTCGCCCAGGCGGCGGGCGAGGCGAGCCGCAATGTCCAGACCGTCGCCGCCGCCACCGAGGAATTGAGCGCCTCGATCGGCGAGATCAACCAGCTCGTCAGCCGTTCCGCCGAAACCGCCGCGCGTGGCGTTGCCGAGGCGCGGCGCACCGACGAGACGGTCAAAAGCCTCGCCGAAGGGGCGCAGAAAATCGGCGATGTGATCATGCTGATCCAGACTATCGCGGCGCAGACGAATCTCCTTGCGCTGAATGCGACGATCGAGGCGGCGCGCGCCGGCGATGCCGGCAAGGGCTTCGCCGTCGTGGCCTCGGAGGTGAAAAATCTCGCCAACCAGACCGCGCGCGCGACCGAGGAGATCGCCGGTCAGATCGCGACCATCCAGGGGGCGACCAGCCAGGCGGTCGCCGCTATCGCAACCATCGGGGAGATGATCGGGCAGATGAACGAGGCGACGACCAGCATCGCCGCCGCGATCGAGGAGCAAGGCGCGGCAACGCGCGAAATCGCCGGCAATGTCGGCCAGGCGGCGCACGGCACCGAAATCGTCTCGACCACCATCACCACTGTCGCCCGCACCTCCTCAGAGGCCGGCAACGCCGCCGGCGAGGTGTTGCAGGCGGCCGGCGAACTCTCGACGCAATCGGCGAAACTCCGCGGCGAAATCGACAATTTCCTCGCGACCCTCCGCGCCGCCTGAGTAGCGTTTCACACCGCATCGCGTGAGCCCCGCCCGTCCCAGGGCGGGGTTTTTGCCGTCGGCAGGGCTGAAAAACGGGGATTGCCGGCCAAAAAGAAACGTTATAATGTTTCGTTTAGGCCCCTCATGCTCCAGGAAACCTCGCTCATGCCGCGTTTTCGTCTGCGCCTCTTCGGCTTTGTCGCCGGCGTTGGTCTTGCCGCATGCCTTGCCTCCGCCGCCGAGGCTGGCGCCCTCGGGGTGGTTGCCGCGGAGAATTTTTATGGCGATGTTGCCCGCCAGATCGGCGGTGCCGCCGTCTCGGTCACCAGCATTCTCGAAAATCCCAATCAGGATCCGCATCTCTTTGAGGCCAACCCCTCGGTCGCGCGGGCGGTTGCGGCCGCGAAAATCGTCGTCTATAGCGGCATCGACTATGATCCGTGGATGGAAAAGCTGCTCGCCGCATCGCCGCGAGAGCGCAGCGTCATCGTTGTTGCCGCGCTGATCGGGCGCAAGACTGGCGACAATCCGCATATCTGGTATGATCCCGCCACCATGCGCCTTTTCGCCGAGCGTTTCGCCGCCGTCCTCAGCGATGCCGACCCGGCTCACAAGGCCGAGTTCGCCGCCAATCTGGCGCGGTTCGAGGGCTCGCTCGCGCCGATCGAGGCCAAGATCGCCTCCCTTCGCGCCCGCCTCGCGGGGACGCCGGTCGCCGCCACCGAGCCTGTCTTCGGCGAGATGTTCGCGCGTCTCGGCATGGTGGTCCGCGATATGGCTTTCCAGATGGCGGTGATGAACGACACCGAACCCGCGGCCAAGGATGTCGCCGCGTTCGAGAACGATCTCCGCCAGCATCGCGTTCGTCTGCTCGTCTATAACGCGCAGGCGAGCGATCCGGCGGCCGAGAAGATGGAAAAGATCGCCCATGCGGCGGGCGTGCCGGTTGTCGGCGCGAGCGAGACCGAGCCGCCGGGGGAGGATTATCAGCATTGGATGGCGGCGGAACTCGATGCCGTTGATCGCGCCCTGCCTGCGTCGCGTCCTTGAGCCTACTCGCCTTTCATAACGTCACGTTGGCGTTCGGCGGGCGGGAGGTGTTGCGCAGCATCGATCTCGCGATCGAGGCGGGGGAGTTCGTCGGCCTGCTTGGCCCCAATGGCGCCGGGAAGACGACGCTGCTACGCGCCGCCCTTGGCCTTCTTGCGCCGCGCACGGGTGAGGTCCGCGTGTTCGGCAGGCCGGCGCGGCGGGGCAATCCGGCGATCGGCACCATTCCGCAAAGCCGCGCTTTTCCCGGCGCGATGCGGCTTTCAGGCTATGATCTGGTCGCGGGCGTGGTGCGCGGCCATCGCCTGGGCCTGCCCATCCTCGGCCGCGACGGGCGGCGTGAGGTCGCGGCGGCGCTCGAGCGGGTCGGGGCGAGCGCTTTGGCGCGGCGCCCGCTCGGCGAACTCTCGGGCGGCGAGCGGCAGCGCCTGCTGCTCGCGCAGGCGCTGATCGGCGAGCCGCGCTTGCTGCTTCTCGACGAGCCGCTGATCAATCTCGACCCGCGGCATCAGCACGAAATCGTCACCCTGGTGCGTGACGTTCAGCGCGAGCGTGGCCTCACGGTGATTTTCACCACGCACGAGATCAACCCGCTGCTCGGCGTGCTCGATCGGGTGCTCTATCTCGGTGGCGGCGCGGCGGCGCTGGGGCCGGTCGAGGCGGTGATCACTGGCCCTGTCTTGTCGCGCCTTTATAACGCGCCGATCGAGGTGGTGCGGCTCGGCGGGCGGATCTTCGTTTTCTCCGGCGCGGCCGATCTCGAAGCCAACGCCCATCGCCACGACGATGGTGGGCATTCTCACGATGCTTGACTATGAGTTCATGCGCAATGCCTTCGCCGCCGCCGGCATCGTCGCCCTCACGGCGGGGATCATCGGATATTTCCTGGTGCTACGTGGCCAGAGTTTCGCCGGCCACGCGCTGTCCCATGTCGGCTTCACCGGCGCGACCGGCGCGGCCTTGCTCGGGATCGCGCCACTTGCCGGGTTGATCGCGGCGACCTTGCTGGCCGGGCTCGGGATGGGGGTGCTCGGGGTTGACCGCGCCAGCCGCGATGTCGCGATCGGCATGGTGCTCGCCTTCGCGCTCGGGCTCGGGATGCTGTTTCTGCATTTTTTCACGTCCTATGCGACCGTCGCGACCGCGCTGCTGTTCGGCAATGTGCTGGCGGTGGAACGGGGGACGATCCTGCTGCTCGCCGCCCTCGGCGCTGGCGCGCTCGCAACCCTCGCGGTGATTTCACGCCCGCTTTTGTTTGCCAGCCTGCAGCCCGAACTCGCCGAGGCCAAGGGGGTTTCGCTCCGGCTCTACGCGGTTCTCTTTCTCGCCATCGTCGCCATCGCCACGGCGCTAGCGACCGAGGTGGTCGGCGTGTTGCTGGTGTTTACTTTGTTGGTCGGCCCGGCGGCGGCGGCGATGCCGTTGACCCGCCATGTCGCGACCGGGGTCGCGCTGGCCGCGACATTGGCGCTCGCTGAGGCCTGGGGCGGCCTCGTGCTCGCGTATCATACGGATTGGCCGGCGAGCTTTGCGATCACCCTGCTCAGCGCCGCTTTTTATGCCTTCGCCCATCTCGGTCCCGGGGCTCTGGCGCGGCTTCGCGCACGGCGCTAATAAAGGGCAAGACATCTGTCGTTTCACCCGACCCAAACCCGACCTTGGGCGTGGCCGGGGCTGACGGCGGGGCAAAACGGGTGGGAAGCCGGCGTGACGACATTCCAGCAACGCCGCCTTGGCGTCATGGCGGCCGGCTTCGGCACTTTCATCAATCTTTATACCACCCAGGCCATTCTCGCCGTCCTTGCTGGCGCCTATGGCGTGCCGCTCGCCGAAACCGGCCTCACGGTCACCGCGCCACTGGCCGCGGTTGCGATCGTCGCCCCTTTCGTCGGCTCGATTTCGGATCGGCTAGGGCGCAAGCGCCTGATCGTTGGCGCCGGCTTTCTCCTCGCCGTGCCGACGCTCGCCATCGCCTTCGCGCCGAGTTTCGCCGCCCTGCTCGCCTTCCGCTTCGCGCAAGGGCTGCTATTGCCGTTCATTTTCGCGGTGACGATCGCCTATATCGGCGATGAGGTGACGGATGCGGAGAATATCAGCCTTGCTGGCAATTATTCGATCGGCACCATTCTCGGCGGATTTTGTGGCCGCCTCGTCGCCGGCTATAGCGCGGCGCTGATCGGCTGGCGGGCCGGATTCATCTTTCTTGGAACCCTCACCGCGGCGGCGGCGCTGATCGTCATGCTATGCCTGCCCCGCGAGCAGCGTTTCCGCCCGCAGCGCGGCGTTCGCGCCGCGCTTGAGGGGTTTGCCGCCCATCTCGTCAACCCGCGGCTGATCGCGACCTATGCCGCCGGTTTCGCGGTGCTGTTTTCGATCGTCGCGACCTTCACCTTCGTCAATTTCCTCTTGGCGGCGCCGCCTTATCGGCTCGGCCCGGCAGAACTCAGCAACGTTTTCGCGACCTATCTGGTCGCGCTGGTCTCGACACCGCTTGCAACGAGGCTCGCCATTCGCTTCGGTCGGCGTGTGACCCTTACACTCGCGGCGCTGAGCGGGATCGCCGGGCTTTTGCTGACGCTCGCGGCGCCGCTCGGCTGGGTCGTCGCTGGGCTTGCGCTCGGGGTTGGCGGGATGTTCATTGAGCAGGTGATGGCGCTCGGCTTCATCGGCACGGTGGCGGCGCGGGCGAAATCCACCGCGGTTGGGCTCTATGTCACATTTTATTATATCGGCGGCAGCCTCGGCGGCCTGCTCCCCGCCGGAATCTGGCATGCGGCTGGCTGGCCGGGGTGCGTTGCCCTCGTCGCCATGGTTCAGCTCGTGATGTTGGCGATCGCGCTGCCCTTTTGGCGCCCAGCCTGAAAACAGTCTCCCAAGA
>NZ_JBMFWJ010000045.1:13276-22070 GCF_049965395.1 Acidibrevibacterium sp. | reverse complement strand
GCCCGTTCGACCGCCGGTCGGGCACGGATCGTCTCGAACCAGCGCTTCAAGTGCGGGAAATCGTCGAGAGTCTGCTGCTGACGCTTGTGCGGAACGATCCAGGGATAGCTCGCCATGTCGGCGATCGAATAGTCGCCGGCGACGAACGCGCGATCGGCGAGCCGCTTGTTAAGCACGCCGTAGAGCCGGTTCGTCTCGTTGACATAGCGATTGATGGCATAGGGCAGCTTCTCGGGGGCATATTGCACGAAGTGGTGGTTCTGCCCGGCCATCGGGCCAAGCCCGCCCATCTGCCAGAACAGCCACTGCATGACCTCGGTGCGGCCACGCATGTCGGCGGGCAGGAACTTTCCGGTCTTTTCCGCCAAGTATTGCAAAATGGCGCCGGACTCGAAGACGCTGACTGGGGCGCCGCCATCGGCCGGCGTGGTATCGACGATCGCTGGAATCCGGTTGTTCGGGGAGATGGCGAGGAATTCAGGTTTGAACTGGTCACCCGCGCTGATGTTTACGGGAATGACGCGATAAGGGAGGCCCGTCTCCTCGAGAAAGATCGTCACTTTGTGTCCGTTGGGTGTCGTCCAATAATGGAGGTCGATCATCTTCGAGGTCCTTTGCTTTTGAGTTTCTCCGCTTGGGAAGGCTGGCGATGGCGTGGTCGGCCAGTGCGCGGAGCCGTCTGGGATCGGGATCGAGACGCGCCATGACGCGTATGGCGAAGACCGTCCCCAGCAGCGCGGTTGCGATCGTGGCGATGTCCACCGTCGGATCGAGCACGCCGGCGGCAGCGGCGCATTCAAGTCGACGTACAAAAAAGGCCTCGACCTCGCCGAACCGAGCACGCACCAGATCGCGCGCTGCGCTCGTCATCGCCGCGCCGTCGAGCGCCGTGTTGACGAGCAGGCAGCCGCGATGATCCGGGTCGGCGAGCGACATCGCGATCAACTCGTTTAGAAAGTCGCGAATGGCGCCGAGCGGATCCGAGGTGGCGGAGAGACGGGCGAGACGCGCCAACAATCCTTCGTCCGCATAGCGGCGCAGCGCCGCGACGAACAAGCCCTCTTTGTCGGTGAAGCGGTGATAGAGCGCCGCCGAACTCAGGCCCGTCGCCTGAGTGAGGTCGCGCAGCGACGCCCCGACATAGCCGTTCTGCCAGAACACGTCGGTGGCGCGTTCGAGAACGGTCTCGTCGGAAAGCGTGCGGGTTCGCGGCATCGACCTTGTCCAGAAGCAGCTTGTTGGCTATTTATAATAGAACGATCCATATAAATCAAGTTCATCCCTCGCCTCCGCGCGAGAGCGACCATGCGCAAGCGTCGTGTGTCATGCAGGATCGACAGGGGCACGATGGCTTTCCACAGACGCAGCCTCGGCGGCGGTTTTCGCTTGCTGCAGACTCCCTGATCGCGATGCACTTGACGCGAGCGCGCCGATCCCGAAATAACGTCGGTCAAAATTCCCTCGGTCAAACTCCTTGCCAAGATTCGATGTTCGCAGCCGATCATCGCCTGACGTAAAAGCGCTTGGCGCGCCCGTGCTTCTGCACGGGATGGGTGCGCTGTGTTCCCCGAAAAATGGTATAGCGCCATGTCCTCTGACACCTCGCTGAGCAGCCGGCAAAACGGCATCGTTTCCTTCGCGCGCGCCGTCGGCAGGGTCGAGGTCGAGGCGCTTGCAGCGCGCTTCGAAGTCACGCCGCAAACCATCCGCCGTGATCTCAAAGATCTTTGCGACCGGCGCATCCTGACGCGCACGCATGGCGGGGCCGTCGTCTCGTCTTCAGTTGAGAACATCTCCTACGCGGCGCGACGGCAGATCGCAGCGGCCTCCAAGCGCGCCATCGGCGAGGCCGCGGCCGAACTGATCCCCGACGATTCCTCGCTGTTCATCAATATCGGCACGACGACCGAGGAGGTCGCGCGCGCGCTCATGCAGCGCCAGCGGCTGCTCATCATCACCAACAACATCAATGTCGCGCTGACGCTTTATCCCAACCCGTCGCTGAGCGTGATTATCGCCGGCGGGCCGGTGCGCCACGCCGATGGTGCGGTGGTCGGCAGCGCGACGGTGGATATGATCCGGCAATTCAAAGTCGACTGCGCCGTCATTGGCGCCTCAGCGATCGACGAGGACGGCTCGTTGCTGGATTTCGATCCGCTCGAAGTCCACGTCTCACGTGTCATCATCGAAAATGCCCGCAAGGTTGTTCTCGTCTGCGATCAGACCAAGGTCGGTCGCACGGCACCGGTGCGTATCGGCCATCTGTCGCAAATCAGCGTGTTTGTGACCGACCGGATGCGCTCGGCCAAACTGCGCGAGCTTTGCGCCGAGCGCGAGGTGCGCCTGATCGAGGCGCGGCCGGATGCGGAAGAGCCGGACCCGGCGTGAGCGCCGCTGGACATTGGCGTTGCAAAAATAGCACAGGAACGCCGCAAACCGGCTCGTTTGTTGGCGCGGCGCAGCTTGACCCGATCGCGGCCTGCCTGCGCGAGTGGAAGCTCGGTTTGATCTGAATCAATGTCCGATGCCGGGTGCTCGGCCAGCACCACGGGCGACGACGTCGGCGGGCGGATGGCGCCGTACGCGTCGCGCCAAGGAGGTCGGACATGCCCTATCTCAACCTCGAATCTCTCGCCGCAGTCTCGGCGGAGACGTTTCAACAACAGCGTCCTTATCCCTGGACCCGGATGCAAAACACACTCACCGACCAGGGGTGGGAGACCTTGCGCGCAAGTTTGCCCGACATGGCGCACTTCCAGCGCATGGTCGGCGTCAAGCGTGCCCATGGGCAGGCGCCGCATAACCGCGGCATCCTGCATTACGTCGACGGGATGGCGGTCGCGCCGCCCTGGCGGGAGTTCATCGCCGAATTGCACGGCCCTGCCTATGATGCGTTCCTCCGCCGCATGCTCGGCTTCGGGCCGCGGCAGAAATACATCCTCACCATGGAATGGTATTACGCTTGGCAAGGCTGCTCGGTCTCGCCGCATTGTGATGCGCGCCGCAAAATCGCAACGCATATCTTCTTTTTTGCCAATGATCAGGATTGGCCGCGAGACTGGGGCGGCGATATCCTGATTCTCGACGATGAAGGTCGCTATAAAGCCCATTCGGCGCCGGGTTTCGAGGATCTCAAGGTCGCGGCTTCGCTTGATCTTCGCAACAATGGCAGCCTCCTCTTCCAGCGCACCGAGCATTCCTGGCACGGCGTGCGCCCACTACAGGCGCCGCGCCCCGATATTTATCGCAAACTCTTTATCGTCACCGTCAACATCCCCTCGTTTCAGGTCTGGTGGCGGCGGGTGCGCGGCAAGGATCCGGACGGTTTCCCCTATAAGCTCGAGCCGCGGCACGGCATCGCCGCCGGCGTGCCGGCCGATCAGCCGGGCGCGGGGCGGAGCCGCGCCGTCGCCGGCGTGCCGCTCGGGACGAACAGCAGAATGATCGCGACCCCAGCCAGCCCGACCGCGCCGGTGAGAAAAAACGAGGCGCGGTAGCCACCAGCATATTCCACCGCAAAGCCGGTAATGGCGGGGGCGATCATGCCGGAAATATTGCTCAGGAAATGGACGAACCCACCGACCGCGCCGACCCGTGAGGGTGGCACCAGCTCCTGCGTCATCGCCCAGCAGGCTTGCGGCGCGGCCATCAGAAACAGGATGGCGAGCGTGATGACCGCGACCGCCATGCCCGGCGTGGTGACGAAACCGGTCGCCAGCACCGCGAGAGCGGCAACGCCGAGCCCGCCCATCGCCACCGATTTCCGCGCCCAGAGCCCGTTTGCGTGCCGCCGGAGCAGCCAGTCCGAGATCACGCCACCCAGAACATAGCCGGCACTGCCGCCAAGCCACGGCACCGAGCTTGCGAGACTCATCGCCGCCAGGCTGAAATGCTGCACCGAAACGAGATAGGAGGGAAGCCAGGAGAGAAAGAAATAGATCACGTAATTGGCAGCAAACAAACCGCCGGCAACAGCGAGCACGCTCGGGCGCGAGAGGACGGCCCCGAGCCGCGCGCTGCTCGCCACTTCGAGTGGCGTGTGGTGCGCGCGGCTGTCACGAATATGCGCAAGCTCTGCCGAGGAGACCCGCGGATGCGCCTGCGGCAGGTCGCGCATGATCGCGAGCCAGGCGATCAGCCAGAGGATACCGAACAGCGCAATGACGACGAAGCTCACCCGCCAGCCGAACGCGACCGCGATCAGCCCGACCACCGGCCCGGCAATCGCGGTGCCGAGTGGCTGGCCGGCGAAGGTGGCGCCGATCATGCTCGCCGCTTCCTCGCGCGGGAACCAGTTGCAGACGGTCTTGTTGGTGGTCGCGCACATCGGCCCCTCGCCGACGCCAAAGCCGAGCCGGGTGACGAAGAGCGAGAAAAACCCGACAGCGGTCGCCGTGAGGCCGCAAAACAACGACCACACCACCATCGCCCAGGCATAAACGCGGCGCGGACCGAACCGGTCGGCGAGCTGGCCACCGATGAAGCAGAAAATCGCGTAGCCGAAGAAAAAGCTCGAAAAAATCTCACCGAGTTCGTGCGGCGACAGCGCCAGATCCCGCGCCACCCTCGGCGCGACGATGGCGAGCGCCGCGCGATCCATGTAATTGATCATGCCGGCGGCGAATAGCAGCCCGGCGATGACGAAACGAAAACGGTCACGCATGGTCGGTTTCCTCAGGTTTTTTTCTGCCATGAGCAGAGCAAGAACCTGGGGGAAAACACAAGCGCAAACGAGTCTGGGCGGCCTATGATGAGGTAGGTCGGTGGATAAAGAGATTCTTTTTTTTGCTTCTGTCCGTTGGGCAGTGCCTGCGGCACTGCCCGCGCCGCGGAAGTCGCCGCTCCGAGAAACAGGAAGAAAGTTTTTTTGCTTCTTTTTCTTCAGAAAAAGAAGATTTTTTCCTCTACCCCTGCGCGAGCGCCGCCGACCACGGTGATTGCACGTCGCTGATGCCGGTGCGGGTGCCGTCTTGCTTCACCTCGATCAGGTTCGGACACGCGAAATTGATCGGCAACACCGCGTGCTCGACGATCTCGACCGCCCCCGCCTCCGCGAGCGCCGCCAGCACCGCGGCGGAAAGGCGGCGATCGGCGTGCACCGTCTCCGCGTCCGAGACGTCGATTCGGGGGTGATGCGCGGCTTCCGCCGGTGTCATCGCGAAATCGGTGACGAAGGTCAGCATCTGCGTCACCGCCGCCATGATCCGCCGCCCGCCCGAGCCGCCAGCGGCGAGGATCGGCCGGTCGCCGTCGCGGATGATCACCGGGCACATATTGGTGAGCGGCCGCTTGCCTGGGGCGATGGAATTGGGCTGGCCGGGGCGGGGATCGAACCACATGACGCCGTTATTCATGAGAATCCCGGTCCCCGGCAGCACGACGCGCGAGCCCATCGAGGAGAGCAGGGTGCTGGTCATCGCCACCATCCCGCCGGCTTCGTCACACACCGTGAGATGGGTGGTGCAGGTGCCGGCATTCGCGGGCTCGGCCTCGCCGAGCCCGGCGAGACGCTCGGCATAGGCCCCGCGCAGTGCGGTTGCGAGCGCCGCGAACCAGGCGGCATCGGGAGCGGCGGCGCGCGGCGCCCCTTCAAGCCGGGCGAGGACACTGGCCAGCGTCGGCGCAGCGGTGAGGCCGCCCGCCAGTTGCCAGGTGTGGCCGTGATAGGTCACCTCCATCGCCGGCAACACCCGCGCCGCCACCGCGGCAAGATCAGCGGCCGAAATCACCCCACCCATCGCCGCGACATCGGCGACGATCAAACGCGCGATCTCGCCGTGGTAAAAATCCTCAGCGCCGGCGCGTTGCAGCCGCTCGAGCGTGTCGACAAGGCGGCCGAGCGGAAGAAACCCGGGCGTTCCCTGATAGGGCGCAACCGGCGGCAGCCCGTCTGGCAGATAGATGCGCGCACTTTCGGGGTAACGCCGCAAAATCGCGGCGGCATTGGCGATTTTCAACGTGGTGAACCAATCCGCCGGCAGGCCACGCCGCGCCAGCGCCAGCGCCGGCGCGATGATTTCGGCGAACGGAAGGCGGCCCCAGCGCTCAAGCATCAAGGCATAGCCGGCAACCGTCGCGGGCAGCGCGAAAGAAAGCGGGCCGTGGATATTGGCATCACCCACCACTTCCGGCCAGGCGAAAAGATCCTGCTTCATCCGCCCGGTAAGGGGAAAATGGCCGGGATTGAGCGCCGATGGCGCGCGCGGGCCGAAATCCACCACCTCAGCGCGCGCCGCACCGGCGGGATGGACGAGCGCGAAGCCGATGCCGCCGAGGCCGGAGTTCCAAGGCTCGACCACGGCGAGCGCGAAACCGGCGGCGACAGCGGCATCGACGGCGTTGCCGCCGGCGTCCAGAACAGCGAGCCCGGCTTCCGCCGCAGCTTGCGCCTGCGCGACGACGATGCCGCGCCGGCCGCTCGCGTGCGGCTTGGTGACGTGCCAATTCTGGCTGACGAAGGGGGGCAATGCGGCCATCATCTGTCTCCTCGGCATTTTTCACCCCGAGTGTACGCCGTCGGTCCGGTGGGGCAATCCCGGTCTCGCATTAACCGAGCTTTCAGATCGCCCGGGCAGGGTATCGCGATGGCGAAGGATTGGGCAGCAGCGCTGGAGAACGCGCGGGCGAGGGAGCAGGCGGGACAGCTCACGGCGGCGGCAACCGCTTATCGGGGGTTGCTGGCACGCTGGCCGGATTGCGCGCCGGGCTGGTTTCACCTCGGCGCCGTGCTTTACGCGCAAGACCGCCGGCGCGAAGCCATCGACGCCTGGCGAGAGGCGATCCGCCAAGCCCCCGATCTTGCCGAGGCTCATGTCAATCTCAGTATAGCCACCCTCGGCGAGGGGGACGTGGCGGCGGCGGCGGCGGCGGCGGAAACGGCGCTCCGGTACCGGCCGGGCTGGCTGCCGGCGCAAGCCGCGCTTGCCAAAGCGCGCCGCCGGCAGGGCGAGGACCAGCTTGCCGCCGGCAATGCGCTTTACGCCGAGGGCCGGTTCGCGGCGGCGGCGGCGTGTTATCGCGCCGCCCTGGCGGTGGCGCCGGCGATGGCGGAGGCCGAGGCCAATCTCTGCGCCGCGCTGCAAGCGACCGGGGATCTCGCGGGGGCAATCGCGGCCGGGGAAGCGGCGCTTCGCCTCGCCCCCGGCTTTGCCGAGGCCGCCGCCAATCTCGGCAATGCGAAGCTGACCGTCGGCGATTTCGCCGGCGCCGAGCAAGCCTATCGACAAGCGCTGGCGCACCGCGCCGATTTTCCGGCCGCCTGGTCCAATCTCGGCGCCGCCTTGCGCGATCAGGGCCGGCTCGATGAGGCCGAAGCGGCTTGCCGCGCCGCTCTCGCCCTCACGCCGGACTCGGCCGCCGCGCATTACAATCTGGCACTCGTCCTGCTCACTGCCGGGCGCTACCGTGAGGGCTGGGCCGAGCATGAATGGCGCTGGCGGACGGGGACGATGGCGGCGCGCGATTTCCCCTGCCCGCCCTGGCGCGGCGAGGGGTTGGCGGGGCGGCGGATTTTGCTCCACGCCGAGCAAGGATTGGGCGATACGCTGCAATTCGTCCGCTACGTGCCGCTGATTGCGGCGATGGGGGCGGACGTGGTGCTCGAGGTACAGGCCCCCCTCAAACGCCTACTCGCCGGAATTGCCGGGGTTGCGGCCATCCATGCCTGCGGCGAGGCGCTGCCAGCGTGCGATTATCATGCGCCACTGATGAGCCTGCCGTACCGGCTTGGGACCGAATTGGCGACGGTTCCGGCGCAAATTCCTTATCTGCCGCGCCCCGCGCCTCTGTTTCCCGGGCTAGCCGGGGCGCGAGAGGGGCTCCGCGTCGGGCTGGTCTGGGCCGGCGATCCGCGGCCGGGAGAGCCGCGCGCCCATTTCGCCGATCGCCGCCGTTCGCTTCCCCTCGCCGCGTTTGCGCCCTTGGCCGAAATCCCCGGTATCCGTCTCGTCAGCCTCCAGAAAGGGGCAGCGGCCGCCGAGACGCCGCCGCCTGGCCTCGCACTCGAGGCGGCGCTGGACTCGGTCCGGGATTTTGCCGATACCGCGGCGGTGATCATGGGGCTCGATCTGGTGATCAGCGTCGATACCTCGGTTGCGCATCTCGCGGGCGGGCTCGGCAAGCCGGTCTGGCTGCTGTCGCGCTTCGATGGCTGCTGGCGCTGGCTTGCCGGGCGCGACGATAGCCCCTGGTATCCGACGCTGCGGCTCTATCGCCAGGCAGCGCCTGGGGCTTGGGCGGCGGTGATCACGCGGGTCACCGCCGATCTCGGCGCACTGGCGTGCGGGCAGGCGTGCCCCGCGCAAACGGGCTTGGTTTCGGCCGCCGCGCTGGTGTAACCTCTTTTCCCGGTAGATCGCCAACAGGGGGAATGTGCGAAGCGCATGGCCGGCTTCTTGTGACGGCGCTTGCAAAGCATTGTGCGGCGCTCAATCTGAGGGGGATGGAAAAAATTCTTAACAATGCTGATCCGCATCAAGGCGCATCAGGCGTAACCTTTCTATAAGAACCGACGAAATGAGGGTCGGGAGATCTTCATCACGGTATCCCAAGGCAAAAGGAGCTTATCGGCTATGAAACATCTTCTTCTCGCCGGAACGGCAGCCGCTTTACTCGCAGGGTTCGGTGTCGCCCATGCCGGGAGCTTGAACCCCGCGTGCGCCAATCTCGCGCAAGGCAAGCCGCCGACCGAAGCCGGCAACACCAGCCTCGCGCAAGGCAAGCCGCCGACCGAGGCCGGCAACACCACGCTCGCCGCCGGCAAGCCGCCGACCGAGGAAGGCAATACCACGCTCGC
>NZ_JBMFWJ010000045.1:0-13176 GCF_049965395.1 Acidibrevibacterium sp. | reverse complement strand
ACCACGCTCGCCGCCGGCAAGCCGCCGACCGAGGAAGGCAATACCACGCTCGCGCAAGGCAAGCCGCCGACCGAGAGCGACAGCACCAACCTCGCCGCCGCCCACTGCGAATAACGCCCGAGGGGCGCTCGCTGCGGGCGCCCGCGGGACGGGAAGAGGGACGGAGAACGGGGCCGTCTGCCGGAAAAGGCAGGCGGCCCTATTTTGCGGTTTGTCCTTTATTCGTTTAGCGGTCCGTCGCGAAGCAGGGTCCGGCTAGGCCGCGCGCGCCTGGCGAACGAGGCGGGTAAGCTGGCGAAGCAAATCCCGCGCCGCCGCCATGCGCGCGGCAACCGTCATGTCGCGCACCATCGCGAGCTTGTGATCGGGACGGAGACGAATATCGTTGCGCTTGGCGCCGAGCCAGGCGATCAGCCCGGCGGGATTGCCGAAGGCATTACCACGAAAGCTCAACACCATGCCTTTCGGCCCGGCTTCCAGCCGCTCGACCCCGGCTTCGCGGCATGCGCGTTTGAGGGCCACCACCTGCAAAAGATTTTCGACCTCGGCCGGAAGCGGGCCGAAGCGGTCGACGAGTTCGGCAGCCAAAGCCTCACTTTCGGCATCGGTCGCGAGCGCGCCAATGCGGCGATAAAGCCCGAGCCGAACCGAAAGATCGCTGACATAGGTCTCCGGTATCAAAACCGGCAGGCCGAGATTGATATTCGGCGTCCAGTCCCGCTCACTCTCGCGCTCACGCCCGCTTTGAGACCGTAGCTCCGCCACCGCGTCTTCGAGCATTTGCTGGTAAAGCTCGATCCCGACCTCGCGGATCTGGCCCGATTGCTCCTCGCCGAGCAGATTGCCGGCGCCGCGAATATCGAGATCGTGGCTGGCGAGCGTGAAGCCGGCGCCGAGATTATCGAGGGTCTGCATCACCGAAAGACGCTTCTCAGCGGCAGCCGAAAGCGTCTGCGTCGCCGGCCAGGTGAGATAGGCATAGCCGCGCTGCTTGCCGCGCCCAACCCGGCCGCGCAATTGATAAAGCTGGCCCAAGCCAAAGAGATCGGCGCGATAGATGATCAGCGTATTGACCGCCGGCATATCGAGGCCGCTTTCGATGATGTTGGTCGCGAGCAGGATGTCGTAGCGGCCATCGCTGAACTCCGCCATCACCCGCTCGAGCGCGCTCGGCGCGAGCCGCCCGTGCGCTTCGGCGAGCCGCGCCTCGGGCACGATGTCGCGCAGACGCTGCGCCATGCGGCCCAATTCCTCGATGCGCGGGACGACGCAAAAAATCTGTCCGCCGCGAAACCGCTCGCGCTGGATCGCCTCGCGGATGACCACGCCATCGAACGGCATGATGAAGGTGCGGACGGCGAGACGATCGACCGGCGGTGTCGCGATCACGCTCATTTCGCGCACGCCCGTCAACGCAAGTTGCAGCGTGCGCGGGATGGGTGTTGCCGTCAGCGTCAGGACATGCACGTCAGCTTTGAGCTGTTTCAGGCGCTCTTTGTGCGCGACGCCGAAATGCTGTTCCTCGTCGATGATGAGAAGGCCGAGTTCGGCAAAATTGATGCTTTTCGCAAGCAGGGCATGGGTGCCGATGACGATGTTGACGCTGCCATTGGCGACACCCTCGCGCACTATGTGCGCTTCCTTGGCGGAAACCATGCGCGAAAGCTGCGCGAGCTTGATCGGCAATCCTTGAAAGCGCTCGGAAAACGTGCGGAAATGCTGGCGCGCGAGCAACGTCGTCGGCACCACGACGGCGACCTGCGTGCCGGCCATCGCGGCGACGTAAGCGGCGCGTAGCGCGACCTCGGTCTTGCCGAAGCCGACATCGCCGCAAATCAGCCGGTCCATCGGCTGGCCGGAGGCGAGATCCTCCAACACATCGGCGATCGCGCGCGCCTGATCCTCGGTTTCGGCGTAGGGAAAGCGGGCACAGAATTCGTCGAATCCGCCTTCGGCGGGCAACAGCGCATCGGCCGGGCGAAGCTTGCGCTCGGCGGCGATGCGGATCAATTCGCCGGCCATGTCGCGGATCCGGCTTTTCGCCCGCGCCTTACGATTCTGCCAGCTTGCGCCACCCAATTTGTCGAGTGCGACGCCGGCGGTCTCGGAGCCGAAGCGCGACAAAAGCTCGATATTCTCGACCGGGAGAAACAGCTTGTCATCGCCGTCGTAAAGCAGACGCAGAC
Organism: Acidibrevibacterium sp.; assembly: GCF_049965395.1. Lineage (NCBI taxonomy): Bacteria > Pseudomonadati > Pseudomonadota > Alphaproteobacteria > Acetobacterales > Acetobacteraceae > Acidibrevibacterium > Acidibrevibacterium sp. The sequence goes on along the minus strand of NZ_JBMFWJ010000045.1, from coordinate 10,990 downwards.
AATCATGCGGCGCGCCGCTCACGGTCAGCGTCACCAGCCCGTCATAGCGGCCGATGCCATGATCCTGATGGACGACGAGATCGCCCGCGGCGAGTTCGCTGGCTTCGGCGATGAATTGGTCGGCGCGCTTGCGGCGGCGCGGCGGGCGAGAGATGCGGGTGCCGAGCAGATCCTGCTCGGAGACCAGCATCAGGCCAGGGGCGATAAAACCGCGCTCGAGCCCGAGCACGACAAGGCCGATACGCCCCCCCGGCGGCAACGTCGCGATTGCAGCCCACGCATCGATCGCCTCGGCGGCGAGATCATGTTCGCGCAACAACGCGGCGAGGCGTTCGCGCGAGCCGCGCGACCACGCGGCGAGGACGACGTGCCGCCCGCCCTCGCTCGCGCGCCCGGCGGCGGCGCGGAACTGCGCGAAGACATCCCCCTCCGGCCCCGCGCTATGGGTAAAGACTGGCCCCGGTCGGCCGCCGCCATCGATCGCGGCAGGGCCGGCGGCCTCGGGTGCGGCAAACGGGCTGGTCGCAAAAAGCGGCCCCGCGCTGAGCATTGCCTGCCAGGCGGCGCGGTCGAGATAGAGGCGTTCGGGCGGCAGCGGGCGGTAGGGCGTCTCGCCATCGCGCGGCGGCGATTGGCGGGCCGCGTAATGATCGGCGATGGTCTCGAGCCGCGCGGCGAGCGCATCCTCGGCCTGGTGGTCGAGGCTGACCGAGGCTTGCGGCAGATAATCGAGCAAAGTTTCGAGGGCGGGGTAAAAGAGCGGCAGCCAATGCTCGATCCCGGGATGGCGCCGTCCCGATGACACCGCCTCATAGAGCGGGTCGGACGCCGCCTCTGGGCCGAAAATCTCCCGCCATTGGCTGCGAAAATGCGAGATCGCGGCGGGGTCGAGCGGCACTTCGGAGACCGGGTGGAGAACCAAGCGTTCGACCGTGCCGGCGCTTCGCTGGGTCGCAGGGTCGAAGCGGCGGATCTGCTCGATGCTGTCGCCGAAGAGATCGAGACGCACCGGCTCGGCCTCGCCGGCGGCGAAAATATCGATGATGCCGCCACGCACAGCGTATTCCCCAGGCTCCATCACGGTATTGGTGCGACTATAGCCGTGGGCATCGAGAAAGGCGGCGAGCGGACCGGGGGCAGCGTCGAGGCCGGGGGCGAGGGTGCGGGCAGCGCCTGCGAAGGCGGCGCGTGGCGGCACGCGCTGGATGAGGGCATTGACCGTCGTCAGCACGACCCGCGGGCGCGCGGGCGCTTCGAGAAGGCGGCTCAGCGTCGCGACGCGCTCGGCAACCAACGCCGGATTGGGCGAGACCCGATCATAAGGCACGCAATCCCAGGCCGGGACGCGCAAAATCTCGATGTCCGGCGCAAAAAAGGCGAGCGCATCGGCGAGCCGCGCCATGCGCGCGTCATCACGGGCGACGTGCAGCACCGCACCCGTGTGTTCCGCGCGGCGGCGGGCGAGCAGCAGCGCGTCATAGCCTTCCGGTGCGCCGTAGAGGGTGATCGCGCCAGTCATGATAGGCCAGTCACGAGGCGTTTCGTTCGGCCGGGTGGGCGCAGGCTGCCACCATCGCGCGGAGTAACGGGGTTTCCACGTCCGGCGGGATGGCCTCGCGCCCGGTGAGCCAGTCAGCGAGCACCGGATCGGGGGTTTCGAGCAGGGCCTCCAGCGCCGCGATCTCAGCGAGCGTCAGCTGGGCGAGGCGCCCGCTGACGAACCCCCCGATAAGAAGGTCGCTCTCATGGGTGCCGCGATGGGTGGCGCGGAACAGGAGACGGCGGCGGCGGCGTTCAAGGTCCGCGGCAAGGGGCGTTTCATCGGTCATCGCTGGCGTGTCATATAGCTTCCTCCCTGCGACCTGTCAGCCCGTGGCCAACGACCCTCTCGCCCCACTCATTGCGCCGCTCACCGACCTCCCCGGCATCGCCGAGAGATTGGCGCGTCTGCTCGCGCGCGCGATCGGCGGGACGCGGGTTGTCGACCTTCTCCTCCATCTCCCAGAGTCTCATGTCGATCGCCGTGCCCGGCCGCGCCTTGCCGAGCTGCGGCCCGGCGAAGTTGCGACCGTGGTCGCCGAATTGGTGCGTATCGAACGGCCGGAAAACCCGCGCCAGCCCTGGCGGCTGACGCTGGGCGATGGCTCGGGCTTTGCCGATCTGGTGTTCTTTCGCCCGCATGCCGGCACCACCGCGCTCACCCCGGGGACTGAGCTTGCGATCTCCGGCGCGGTGACGCTCTCGGCCGGGCGGCCGGCTTTCGTCCATCCCGAGCATCTTCAGCCTGCCGCCCGCGCCGCCCTGATCCCGGCGATCGAGCCGGTCTGGCCGCTGACCACTGGGCTCGCGGCTTGGCAGGTGCGCAAGGCGATGGCGGCGGCGCTGGCGCGGCTGCCGACATTTCCCGAATGGATCGACCCCACCTTGCGCCACCGGCGCGGCTGGATGGCATTCACCGAGGCGCTGCGCGCCTGGCAGGCGCCAGCGACGCCGCCCGATCCACTGGCCCGCCAGCGTCTCGCCTATGACGAACTCTTTGCCGATCAACTGCGCCTTGCCCTGCTCCGCGCCCGCCGCCGCGCGCGGCCGGGGCGCGCGCTGATCGGCGACGGCCATCTCCGCGCCCAAGCGCTGGCCGCGTTCGGCCACGCGCTGACCGCCGGCCAACGCCGGGCGCTCGCCGAGATCGACGCCGATCTCGCGGCGCCGCGGCCGATGCGGCGACTTTTGCAGGGCGATGTCGGCGCGGGCAAAACCATCATCGCCCTGCTCGCCATGCTGCGTGCCGCCGAGGCGGGGGCGCAAGCGGCGCTGATGGTCCCGACCGAAATCCTCGCGCGCCAGCATTGGCGGACATTCGCCGCGCTCTCGCCGGTGCCGGTCGCACTCCTCACCGGCGCAAGCACGGCCGCCGAGCGCCGTGAGACCCTGGCAGGGCTTGCAAGCGGCGCGATCCCGCTCGTGATCGGCACGCATGCCCTCTTTCAACGCGAGGTGACATTCGACGATCTCGCGCTCGCGGTGATCGACGAGCAGCACCGCTTCGGCGTCGCCCAACGCAACGAATTCGGCGCCAAGGGCCGGCGCGCGGATATTCTGATGATGACCGCAACCCCGATCCCGCGCACGCTTTTGCTCACCCACTGGGGCGAGATGGAGGTAAGCCGACTTGCCGAGAAGCCGGCCGGGCGCCCGAAAATCACGACGACGCTTCATGCCGCCGCGCAATTGCCGGCGGTGATTGCGGCGCTGGCCCGGGCGTTGGCCGCCGGCGCGCGGGTTTATTGGATCTGCCCGCTCGTCGAAGACACCGCGGCCAGCGATCTCGCTGCGGCGGAGGCACGTTTCGCGGCGCTTGCCGCGCGGTTTCCGGGCCGTGTCACGCTGGCGCATGGCCGGCAGAAATCAGCCGAACGCGAGGCGGCGCTGGCGGCGTTCGCGGCGGGAGAAAAGCCGCTCCTGGTCGCGACCACGGTGGTCGAGGTCGGTGTCGATGTACCGGAGGCAACGGTGATGGTGATCGAGCACGCCGAGCGGTTCGGCTTGGCACAACTCCATCAGTTGCGCGGGCGGATCGGGCGCGGCGCGCGGGCGAGTTATTGCCTGCTCGTCCATGGCGATGGCGGCGGCGCGGCCGAGCAGCGGCTTGCGCTGCTGCGCGACACGACCGACGGGTTCGCCATCGCCAACGCCGATTTTCGCCTGCGTGGCGGCGGCGATGCGCTGGGCACACGACAATCCGGCGAGCCTGGCTTTCGCCTCGCCGCCTTGCCGCGCGACGAGGCCCTGCTCCGCATCGCAAGACGCGATGCCGCCGTTTTCCTCGCCCGCGATCCCGCGCTCGCCAGCGAACGCGGCCGCGCCGCGCGCCTGTTGCTCCGCATGTTTGGCGGGCGCGCAGCAGAGGGGCGGGGATGAGTCCTTTCACGCGGCGGGTTTGGCCGGCGGCAGGTCGATCGAGATCTCGTGCGGCACTGGCTTAGGTGTCTCGGTCACCAGATGGAGCACGAGCTTGGCGTTCTGGAGCTTGCTCAGATCCATGCTTTCGGGCAAGGCGACATAAATGAGGCCGCTCCGCAGCGAGCCTGGCATAAGCGTGAAATTGCCGCTCAGGGCCTTGTAATTGATATCGCGGCTAAACGGCGTCGCCTCCGACGCCGGCTGTTCGAAGGGGCTTGGCAGCACCCAAACCAGCGACCCGACGCCGAGGGTCACGAAAGTGAACAGCATGACGACGGTGTTATAGGCGTCATCTTCCACCCGCGCCAGCGGATTGCCCTTACCCCAGGCCATGTCGAAGGTTTGGTGGGGAGAGATGATCGGATAGTCTTGTCCGTCGATCGTGATGTAACCCGAATCGAGCAGAACCTGCGTCGTGCGTTCGTCGTTCGACTCGAAGGTGACCTGGGTAAGCGCGATATGCGCCTTCCAGAGCCATTTGGAATTTTCTGGGAACGCGTGTTTCAGCGAGTCTTTGGTATTGTAGAACAGCGCCGCTACCTTGATCTCGGTCCCGGGAATCTGTGTCGCATCGGGCACCCGGTCAGGCGGGGTGATCACCGTCACCCGGTCGACGTAAGGCCCAGAACACGCGGTCAGGCTGAGGATCGTCCCGAGTGAGAGTGCGAGGGCACGATGGCAGGAGCGGTTATGCGGCATGATGGTCCTCCCTTCATGCGCGAGGTGAAAGCGTAGCCGGCTTTGGTCGCGTCGCCGCCGCCGTGGGCGATAACCCACTCATCTCGCCGGGTCGACGCCATTGTCATGACCGCGCGGGCGCCGGCGGGAGATTGAAAGTCACCACATGTGGCGTGACGGCCGGCGTTTTGGTCAGGAAATGCAACACCATTTGGGCGCCCTCAAGCTTGGTCATATCGACGGATTGCGGCAGGTGGAAAAACAGGAATCCACTGCGAAACGTGCCTGGCTGAAGGGTAATATTGTTGGTCAGCGCCTTGTAATTGAGATCGAGGCCGAAGGGCGTGCTATCGGGAGCGGGTTGCGCGAACGGCGACGGGAGAACCCAAATCAAGTTGCCGAGCCCGAGGGTCATAACCGCGAAAACCGCAACCGAGGCATTGTAGATCGCATCCTTGGTTGGCGCCCAGGGATTAGCCGCCGGCCAGGCGACATCGTAAACTTCTTTGGGAGAGATCGCCGGATAGTATTTGTGATTGACGGAAACATAGGCAGAATCGAGCAGGATATCGGTCGGGTTCTTCTCGTCTGATGACACCGTCAATTGCACCATCACGATATGGCCGCGCCAGAGTCCATGCTCGCCGCTGAATTCGTCATGGATCGTCGCGCGATTGTTATAAAACAGCACCGACATTTTGATGTCGGTTCCCGGGATTTGCGCAAGATCAGGCGCGGTCTCGGGCGGCGACATTTCGATCGGTTTTGGCTCATAGGGCGCGCCGCAGGCAGCGAGCGCAAACAGCGCACTCAGAGACAACGCGGCCAGGCGCGAGGAGCGCGAAGAACGAGGGGGCAAATTTCTCTCCTTACTCCCATGGTAGCAGTCGTGCCGCCCGCATGACCCGCAGCAACAGCGTAAGGAGGCCGTCGCCGCGATGGGAAGAGCGATCCAGGCATCGTGCCAGCCGACATGACAACTGGAACGTCAGGCAGTAACCAATTAAGTGGAAATAACCGACGAAAAACACAAATAAAAAATACGTGATCATATTTATATTTTAGTTGATTTACGACAATACTATAAATAAAACAACAAATTAATAAAAATCTGCTTTTTAATTTATGGTTCTGTCATATATTTTATCGACTTAAAGTAATTTCAGACCGTCTTTTCGTTTAATTTTGATATAACAATGATCAGCTACACTCTCACCCACGTGAGCGAGGCGAATCTTTGCCCCCCTTGCGCTCGCTGGAAGATGCGCTATTCCCACGGGCCGGCTCGACATCGCCGCGGGGGAAACAGAGTGTGAACGCCTTGATCGAGATCGCCGGCCTGACCAAGCGCTTCGGCGCCTTCACCGCCGTTGACGACGTTTCTTTCAGCGTCGCGCGCGGCGAGGTGCTGGGGTTTCTCGGCCCCAACGGTGCCGGCAAGTCGACGACGATGAAAATGCTCGCGGGCTTTGTCACACCAACCAGCGGCAGCGCGCGTATCAACGGGCATGATGTCGAGAGCGATTCCGTCGCGGCGCGGCGCAATCTTGGCTTCCTGCCCGAGGGTGCGCCGGTCTATCCCGAGATGACGGTGCTCGGCTTTCTCCGTTTCGTTGCCCGCATTCGCGGCTTTTCCGGCGGCGAAGCCCGCGACCGCGTCGATCAGGCGCTTTCCCTCGCAACCCTCGACGGCGTGCGGCATCTGCCGGTGGAAACCCTCTCCAAGGGATTCAAGCGCCGCGTCGGCCTCGCCCAGGCGCTGCTCCACGACCCGCCGGTCCTGGTGCTCGACGAGCCGACCGACGGACTCGATCCCAATCAAAAGCACGAGGTGCGCACCCTGATTTCGCGCATGGCGCCGGATAAGGCGATCGTCATCAGCACCCATATCCTGGAGGAAGTCGAAGCCGTGTGCTCGCGCGCCATCATCATCGCCGCCGGCCGCATCGTCGCGGATGGGCCGCCCGGTGAACTCGCTCGCCGCCACCCGTCGGGCAAGCTCGAAGACATGTTCCGCGCCATCACGACGCCGCACGCCAAGGCCGCCTGACCATGCGCGCCATTCTCAGCATCGCCGCGCGCGAACTCGCGGGGTATTTCGCAACCCCGGTCGCGTGGGTGTTCATCGTCATCTTTCTTGTCCTGCAAGGCACTCTGACCTTCAGCCTGGGCGGCTTCTTCGACCGCGACCAAGCTGACCTTCTGCCGTTCTTTCAGTTTCTGCCTTGGGTTTTCGTGCTGCTGGTGCCGGCGATCACGATGCGGCTCTGGGCCGAGGAGCGCCGGCTCGGCACCATCGAGCTATTGCTCACCCTGCCAGTCACTCAGGGCCAAGCGGTGGTCGGCAAATTTCTCGCCGCTTGGGCGTTTACGGTGATTGCGCTCGCCCTCACCTTTCCCTTCGTCATCACCGTCAACGTCCTCGGCCATCCCGATAACGGCATGATCGCGGCCGGCTATCTCGGGGCGGCGCTGGTCGCTGGCGCCTTTCTTGCGGTCGGCGCCGCGGTGTCGGCGCTCAGCAAAAGTCAGGTCATCGCCTTCGTGCTGGGTGTTGCGTTGTGTTTCATCTTCGCTGCCAGCGCATTCCCGGTGGTCACCGATTTTTTGAGCCACAATCTGCCGGTGCTGGCAACGATCGCGCGCAAGATCTCGATCGTCGATCGCTTCCAATCCTTCGTGCGTGGCCTGATCACCGCCCGTGACGTGATCTATTTCGCGTCATTCATCCTGTTCTGGCTGGTTGCTAACACGGTCATTCTCGAACACCGGAAGGCGGAATGAGCATGCGCCGCGCCCTTGCCTCACTTCTTGGTCTCATCGGTCTCGGCGCCGTGCTCGCCGGGATCAACATGGTCGCCGAAGCGCGTCTCGCCGATCTGCAAATCGATCTCACCGCCGGCCATATCTATACCCTGTCGCCGGGGACGCGGCGGATTCTCGCCGAGCTCCGCCAGCCGATCACGCTGCGCCTGTTTTATTCCCGCGATCTCGGCACCCGCGCCCCCTCCTATGACGGCTATCACCAACGTGTCAGCGAAATGCTCGATCAATATGCCCGGCTCGCGCACGGCATGCTGAAAATCGAGCGCTACGATCCCGAACCTTTCAGCGACGCCGAGGACAAAGCGTTGAGCTTCGGGCTGCAAGCGGTGCCCATCGACCAGAGCGGCGCACAGGTGTTTTTTGGCCTGGTTGGCACCAATCTGCTCGATGACGAGCGCGCCATTCCGTTTTTCCAGGAGCAACGCGAGCGTTTCCTGGAATATGACCTGACGCGGCTGGTCTATGAACTCTCCAATCCGACGCGCCCGGTGGTCGGTGTCATGTCCTCGCTGCCGATCGATGGCGACCCGCGCCTGATGATGATGGCGCAGGGACGTGGCCGCGCCGGCCAGCCCTGGATCGCGATGTCACTGCTCCACCAGAGCTATGAGATCCGCAGTGTCCCGCTCAAGGTCTGGAAAATCGCCCCGGAAATCCAGGTGCTGCTGGTCGCGCAGGCGCAGCATCTCCCCGAGGAGACGCAATACGCGATCGACCAGTTCGTCATGCGCGGCGGCCGGTTGATGCTGATGGTCGATCCGCAAAGCGCGGCGCAAGCCGATCTCCCCGGCCCCGGCGGCATGCCACAGACTGATACCGCCTCTGATCTCCATCGTCTGCTCGATGCCTGGGGGGTGCTCTATGACCCGAACCAGGTGGTCGGCGATCTCACCGGCGCCTGGCGGGTGCGCGCCAGCCCCGGCGACCGCATGACGGTGACCGATTACGTGCCCTGGTTCAATATCCGCGACGGCATCAACCACGATGATCCGGCGACCGCCGATCTCTCGCAAATCACCGTCGCCGATCCCGGGTTTCTCACCAAGAAGCCAGGCGCCGACATCACCCTGACGCCGCTTTTGACCTCAAGCCCGCGCTCTGGCCTGATCCCCGCCGAGAAACTCCGGATCGACCCCGATCCGGCGGCGATTCTCGCCGGGTTCAAACCCGAAGGGGGGCCGCGGGTGATCGTCGCGCGGCTGCACGGGGCGCTGAGATCGGCCTTTTCCGCCCCCCCTTCTGCTGGCGCCGGCGAACAACGTCCGGCCGATCTGCCGCCTTTTAAGGACCACACCGATGGCGCCGCCAATCTCGTCATCGCCGCCGACGTCGATATCCTGGCCGATCGCTTCTGGGTGCGTTCGCAGGATTTCTTCGGCCAGCAGGATGCCGAGCCATTCAGCGATAACGGCCCGTTCATCGCCAATCTCATCGGCACCCTGGCCGGCGGCGATGCCCTCCTTGGTTTGCGCGCCCGTGGCGCCGGCGATCATCCCTTCATCCTCGTCGATGACATGCAGCGCCGCGCCGAGGCGCAATTCCGCCGTACCCAGCAGGATTTGCAGAAACATCTCGACGAGACCGAGAAGAAACTCGCCTCTCTACGCGAAGGCGCCGGCCAGCAGGGCGCCTCGCAAGCGGTGCTGACGCCCGAACAACGCGCCGCGATCGACGCCGCCAACCAGGAAATCGTGCAAACCCGCCAGAAGCTGCGCGGCGTCGAGCGGGCGCTCCGCGAGGATATCGACGCGCTCGCCGAAACCCTGCGTTTCTTCGACATCGTGCTCGTTCCCGCCATTCTGACGCTGATCGCGATCGGGCTTGGTCTGTTGCGCCATCGCCGCCGCGGCCGGGCGCGGAGCTGAGGAATTTCCGTCATGAAACCCCGTACTAGTGTGGTGCTGTTTTTGCTCGGGGCGCTCGCGCTCGCGGCCGGCTTTTATGTCCAGAGTGCGCGCGAGCGCCGCGAGTTCAGCGCCGCGCCATCGTCGCAGCTCGCATTCCCCGATCTCGCGAGCCACATCGCGAACGTCGCCAGGATCACCATCGCCGACCACGCCAAGACCTTGGTCTTGACGCGCGCCGGCGATCGCTGGCTGCTTCCCGACCATGGCGATTTTCCCGCCATCGCCGCGCGCCCGCATGCGCTGCTCGCCGCCCTCACCGAGTTGCGGCTGGTTGAGGCACGCACCAGCAATCCGGCGGATTTCGCTCGCCTCGGCCTCACCGCGCCAGACGACCCGAAATCGGACGCGAAGCTGGTTCGCCTGTTCGATGACAAGGGCCAAGTGCTCGCCGCCTTGCTCATCGGCCATACCCGCCCCAGCCCCGAGCCGGGTGGCACCGATGAGGTGTTCGTCCGCCGCGAGGGGCAAAACCAGACATGGCTTGCCGCCGGCACGATCGACGCCGATCCCGATTTCGCCGGCTGGATGGCGCGCGACATCGTCAATATCAGCCATGACCAGGTGACCGGCATCACCATCGATCGCCTGCCCAACGATCATCTCGTGCTCACGCGGCAAGGCGACAAGCTGGTCGTGACGGTGCCGGCCGAACATCCCGTGCTCGATCAGTTCAAGATCGACGGCATGGCGCGCGGGCTGGAGTTTTTGAGCTTCACCGATGCCCGCAAGGCGGACGCGGCGCCGGGACAAAAGCTCGGCCATGTCACCTTCACCACCGCGGAAGGGCTGACGCTCGCAGCCGACGTGAGCGAGGACGGCAACACCACCTGGGCCGTGCTCACCGCCGCCGGGGAAGACAAGGCGGCGGCCCAGGCGGCCGAACTCAACCAGAAATTCAGTCGCTTCGCGCTTGCGATCCCGAGCTGGCAGGGGAAAACCCTGTTGCCGACGCTCGAAAGCCTGAAGCCGCCGGAAAAACCCGCGGCGCCGCCGGTTTCGGTTGCGCCTGAGGCACCGGGATCGCCCGCCACGCCGCCAAACACGGGAAAATGAACGACGCCCGCGCCTATCCCGCCCGCACCTATCCCGATCGGCCGCTGGTCGGGATCGGGGTCGCGGTGTTGCGGCCGGGCGCGGTGCTGCTGATCCGTCGCGGAACGCCGCCGGCACTGGGCCAATGGAGCCTTCCCGGCGGCGCGCAGCAGCTCGGCGAGACCGCCGAAGAGGCGGCACGGCGCGAATTATACGAGGAAACCGGGCTTGCGGTCGGCGCTCTCGTGCTCGCAGGCCACGTTGACAGCCTTCATCGCGACGATGATGGCCGCATCCGCTATCACTACACCATCCTTGATTTCGCGGCGCTTTGGCAGGGTGACACGCCGCGCGCCGGCTCGGACGTTACCGCCGTCGCCTGGGTGGGATTCGACGATTTCGACCGCTATGAACTGTGGGCGGAGGCGCGGCGGATCATCGCGCTGGCGCGGGCGCGCCTTGGGCTCGCGGCCGACGGGGCGATGAGATAGCCGAGGCCGCCGGTCGCAACACGACATTCGAGAAGCCCGGGGCCGAGGCGCGGGAGATGCCCGCCGCCGTCGCTCCAGCGCCAGCGGCTCTCGGCG
>NZ_JBMFWJ010000044.1:0-22796 GCF_049965395.1 Acidibrevibacterium sp. | reverse complement strand
TGCGTCTTCGACGCTTACGGCACGATCTTCGACTTCGCCTCCGCCGCGGCGCGCTGCGCGGATATTCCCGAGGACAAACGCGCGGCGCTGACCAGTCTCTGGCGCGACAAGCAACTGCAATATACCTGGCTGCGTTCGCTGCAGGGCCGCTACGCCGATTTCCGGCAGGTGACGGGCGACGCTCTGGACTTCACGCTCGACAGTCTGGGCATCGCGACACCTGCCCTGCGCGAGCGGTTGATGGATCTCTATTTGACGCTGTCGGTCTTTCCCGAGGTTCCCGACACGCTGCGGCGGCTGAAAGAGGCGGGTTTCGTCACGGCGATCCTGTCCAACGGCTCGCCGGCGATGCTGGATGCAGCGGTGCGTAGCGCGGGCTTGCACGATCTTCTCGACGCGGTGCTGTCGGCTGATGCGGTCAAGATCTTCAAGACCCATCCGCGCGTCTATGAATATTGCCTGCAGCAACTGGGCGTGCAGGCGACGGAGGTGTCGTTCCAGTCTTCCAACGCATGGGACGCCTATGCCGCCTCTGCCTTCGGCATGCGCGTGGTGTGGTGTAACCGCTATGGCCAGCGGCGCGAGCGGCTACCGGGCGCGCCCGATCATGAGGTGCGGAGCCTTGCCGAACTGCCGGCCCTGTTGGCGCCACCCGGCTGACCGGGTTGGTTTCAAGCGATTGCACCCGGGCTGACAGCGTGCTCGTCCCTGCTAAACTCTGGTCGCCATTTCTCAAGATCGGAGCCAGCCCATGACCGCCTATCCCGCCGAGACCATCCTCGACCTCCTCGCGCGCGGCACCATCGGCGCGCCGGCGATTGCCGCGCCGGGGCGAGACGCGCTTTCGTATGGCGGTCTACGGGCACTCGCGCGCGCTACCATCGCTGATCTCAACCGGATGGGAATCGGCCGCAACGACCGTGTTGCGATCGTCTTGCCGAACGGGCCAGAGATGGCGGCGGCTTTCGTCGCCATCGCCGCCGGCGCCACCACCGCGCCGCTCAACCCCGCCTACAAGCCCGACGAGTTCGATTTTTATCTGAGCGATCTCAACGCCAAGGCCCTGGTGATCGGGGAGGGGATGGAAAGCCCGGCGCGGGCCGTCGCGAAAGCGCGCGGGATCCCGGTGATCGAACTCCGCAGCGAGCTGGCCGGGCCGGCGGGGGGCTTCACCCTCGTCCCGGAAGCGCCGCTCGCGGGCGTCCCGGCGGCTTCGGGGCCGGCCGCGGGCGGCGATATCGCGCTGGTCCTGCACACGTCCGGCACCACCTCGCGGCCGAAAATCGTGCCGCTGAGCGGGATCAACATCACCGCCTCGGCCTATCACATCGGCGCGACGTTGCAGCTTGCGCCCGATGATGTCTGCCTCAACATCATGCCGCTTTTCCACATCCACGGCCTGATCGCGGCGACCTTGTCGTCGCTCGCCGCCGGCGCCTCGGTCTCGTGCACGCCGGGCTTCAACGCCTTTCGCTTCTTCGCCTGGTTCAGTGAGGTTCGGCCGAGCTGGTACACCGCCGTTCCCACCATGCATCAGGCGATCCTCGGTCTTGCCGAGCGCAATCGCGCGGCGATCGCGGCCGGGCGGTTGCGCCTGATCCGCTCCTCCTCCTCGCCGCTGCCGCCGCAGGTGATGGCGGCGCTCGAGGAAAGTTTTGGCGTGCCGGTGATCGAATCCTACGGCATGACCGAGGCCGCACATCAGATGGCTTCCAACCCGCTGCCGCCGGCGAAGCGTTATCCGGGTTCGGTCGGCGTCGCCGCTGGGCCCGAGGTCGGGATCATGGATGACGAGGGCAACCTGTTGCCCGCCGGCGCGCTCGGCGAGATCGTCATTCGCGGCCGCAACGTCACCGCCGGCTACGAGAACAACCCGAAAGCCAATGCCGAAGCCTTCATCAAGGGCTGGTTTCGCACCGGCGATCAAGGGGTGATGGATGACGCCGGGTATCTTCGCCTCACCGGCCGGCTCAAGGAGCTGATCAATCGCGGTGGTGAAAAGGTGAGCCCGATCGAGGTCGATACCGTGATCATGGACCATCCGGCGGTCGCGCAATGCCTCACCTTCGCGTTGCCACACCCGAAGCTCGGCGAGGAGGTGGCGGCGGCGATCGTGCTCCGCGAAGGGGCGGCGGCGAGCGAGACGGAATTGCGTGACTTCGCAGCACAGCGCCTCGCGTCATTCAAGGTGCCACGCAAGATCGTATTTCTCGCCGAGATCCCGAAAGGGGCGACGGGCAAGCTGCAACGCATTGGGCTTGCCGAAAAACTCGGTCTCGTCGCATGAAAATCGCGATTTTCGGCGCCGGCGCGATCGGCGGCTTGCTCGGCGCTCGCCTGGCTCTCGCCGGTGTCGATGTCACGTTCATCGCCCGCGGCCCGCATCTTGCCGCGATGCAGAAAGATGGCCTGCGCCTGATCAGCGGCGGCAAAAGCGAGACCGTGCCGGTGCGCGCGCGCGCCGACGCCGGTGAGGCCGGGCCGCAGGATGCGGTGATCGTGACCTTGAAAGCGCATGCCCTGCCCGGCGCGGCGCCCGCTATCGCCCGCCTGTTCGGCCCCGAGACCATGCTGGTGACCGGGATCAACGGCATTCCTTACTGGTATTTTTACGGCCTCGATGGCCCCTTTCGTGATCGCCGTGTCGAAACGGTCGATCCCGAGGGGACGCTCTGGGATCTCCTGCCGCCTTCGCGCGTCATCGGCTGCGTCGTCTATCCCGCCGCCGAGGTGATCGCCCCTGGCGTGATCGAGCACGGCTATGGCGACCGTTTCAGCCTTGGCGAACCCGATGGCAGCCGCAGCGCGCGGATCGAGGCGCTGTCGCGGGTGCTGATCGGCGCTGGCCTGAAAGCGCCGGTGCGGTCGCGCATCCGCGATGAGATCTGGGTGAAGCTCTGGGGCAATCTCGCCTTCAACCCGCTTTCCGCGCTCACCACCGCGACCCTCGATCGCCTCACCGGCGAGCCCGCGCTGCGCGCGCTGGCGCGCGCGATGATGGCGGAGGCGCAGGCGGTGGCCGAGGCGCTCGGCGTGCGCTTTGCGATCGATGTCGAAAAACGCATCGACGGCGCGGCCGAGGTCGGCGCACACAAGACCTCGATGCTGCAGGATCTCGAGCGCGGGCGGAAAATGGAAATCGATGCCCTGCTTGGCGCGGTGGTCGAACTCGGCGATCTCACCGGCTTTGCCATGCCCACCTGCCGCACCATTCTCGCCCTGGTTCGCGAACGCGCCCGCGCCGCCGGCTGCTATTGAGGCGACTCTTTCGCCCCGCCGCGCTCGGCGAGCAGGCGTTCGAAATAGGCGATGGTGCGAGACAGGCCCTCATCGAGGGCGATGCTCGGCTCCCAGCCGAGCACGGCGCGGGCGCGGGTAATGTCCGGGCAGCGCTGCGTCGGGTCATCCTGCGGCAGCGGGCGATAGACGATGCGCGAGCGTGAGGCGGTCAGCGCGATCACCCGCTCGGCGAGCGCGCGCACCGGGATTTCGTGCGGGTTGCCGAGGTTGATCGGCCCCGTCATCTCCTCCCCGGTCGCCATCATGCGCAAAAACCCCTCGATCAGGTCATCGACATAGCAGAAGGCGCGGGTCTGGCTGCCATCGCCGAACAGCGTGATGTCTTCGCCGCGCAGCGCCTGGACGATGAAATTGGAGACCACCCGCCCGTCATTGGGATGCATGCGCGGGCCATAGGTGTTGAAAATGCGCACCACCTTGATGCGCAAACGATGCTGGCGGTGATAATCGAAAAACAGCGTCTCGGCGCAGCGCTTGCCCTCGTCGTAACAGGCGCGCGGGCCGAGCGGGTTGACATTGCCGCGATATTCCTCGGTCTGCGGATGCACGCTCGGGTCGCCATAGACCTCGCTGGTTGAGGCCTGAAAAATCTTCGCCCTGACCCGTTTCGCGAGCCCGAGCATGTTGATCGCGCCGATGACGCTGACCTTCGTCGTCTGCACCGGGTCGAACTGATAATGCACGGGCGAGGCCGGGCAGGCGAGGTTGTAGATCTCATCGACCTCGACATAGAGCGGAAAGCAGATATCGTGGCGCATCGCCTCGAAGCGCGGATGATCGAGGAGATGGGCGATATTGTCCTTCCGCCCGGTGAAGTAGTTATCGACCGACAGCACATCATTGCCCTCGGCGAGCAGCCGCTCGCAGAGATGCGAGCCGAGGAAGCCCGCGCCGCCGGTGACGAGAATGCGTTTGCGGGTGAGGGACATCGCGGGCTCCGGCGAGAGAGAGATCAAATCACGGCGCTTCTTACGGCGTTGCCGGCGTTTACGCCATCGTTTCCATCGCCCGCAGCGCAGCGCTGAGCCACTGGTCGATATCCGGGCCGGTGCGGCCGACGATGATCGCCTGCCGGTAGGCATCGGCGGCGGCATTCGGCTCGCCGGCGTTCATCAAGAGATGGCCGAGATGAATATAGAGATCGGCGTCATCAGGAGAAAGCTTGATCGCGGCGGCGATGGCGGTGATCCCGTCCCGCCAGCGGCCGAGCGCGAACAGCACATGGCTCAGCGGAACGAGCGCGCTGACGCGGTCGGGTTCGAGTTCGCTCGCGCGGCGGAAGGCGTGTTCGGCCTCCGCCATCGCGCCGGCGGCGGCGTGCATATGGCCGAGTTGTTCGAAATAGCGCGCCTGATCGGGGGCGATCTCGGCTGCCTCGCTGGCCGCCGCCGCCGCCTCCGCGTAGCGCCCGAGGCGATGGAGTGCTGTCGAGAGCCACCAATGCCATTCCGGGTCGCGATCATCGCGCGCGAGCGCGGCGCCGAACGCCTGCGCCGCGGCGGCGACTTGGCCGGCCTCTAGCAGCGCCTCGCCGTTTCGCATCAGGGTTTCGCCGATGGCGCGGGCTGCTGCGAGACGTTGCTCCCGCCGCGCGAGCGCGTTCGCCAGCCATTGTTCGATCTCGGCGCGCGTCGGCCGCATGTCTGGATAGGCGGGCGCCAGCGCCAGCGCCCGACGATAGGCTTTGACGGAAGCAGCGTCGTCTTCGATTTCGGCGCAGATATTGCCGAAATGGGCCTGCATGGCGGGATCATTGGGGTCGAGGGCGAGAGACTCGCGCGCCGCTTTGATCGCCTCCTCGCGCTCGCCGAGCCCCCAGAGAACATGGCTCAACGCGCCGACGGTTGCGGCTTGGCGTGGCTCGATGGCGAGGGAACGGCGGAAGGCTTCGGCCGCCCCGGCCATATCGCCGCGCGCGGCGAGGCTGTGGCCGAGCTGGGCCGGCGCGCCGTGATCGAGCGGGTCGAGCGTCGCGAGATCGTTGATCACCTGCTCCGCGTCCTGGTGTTTCCCTTGCCGATCGAGCGCCGCCGCGAGTAGGCGATAGAGCGCCGGGCGATTGGCGACGAGGGCGAGGGCGCGCCGGGTCGCCGATTCCGCTTCCGCCGCCGCGCCGCCGCGCAACAGGAAATTGCCGAGATTCTCCAGCGCGCCGGGCAGTTCCTCGGGGTCGTCCTCGAGGAGGGCGACGGCCTCGCGGGCCTCGGCCAACGCCTCCTCATGCCGGCCGAGGGCGGCGAGGCTTTGGCTAAAAGCGAGATGGCCATGGTCCGAGCGCGGGGAGATTTTCAGCGCCTTTTCGAAATGGGGCACCGCCTCGGCGTGTTTCCCGTCCCAGTGCCGAAGCATCGCATCGATCAGCGGGTCGTTGAACTCATAGCGGACATAGCGGGTGCAGTATTCGGCGAAGGTAAAGCGTCCCTCGAAGGAGTAGCGATAGCTCTGATTTTTGGTGATGAAGCCGAGGCCGAAATGTTCGGCGACCTGGGGATGGATCGGCGTGATATCGTTGCTGCCGTGCGGGTTGCCGGGATAGAGCGTGTTCAGCCGCTCGATCAGCTTCGGCTCGACCTCCATGCGCCCGAACAATTCGTTGATCAGAAAGAGGGCGAGCGAGCGCCGGAAATGCCCGACGGTGGAGAAAAGTAGCTCCTTCTGGAAAGTCTCGCGGATATAGGCGGCGATGCCATAGCCACAGGGCTCATCCCGCGCTTTGATGGCGGCGAGGCTCATCTCCAGCCGGCGGTCGAGCTTGGCGATTTTGTTGATATCCTCGTTGAGATAGCGCTTGACGCACTCCTTGGGCGAAACGTTCTTTTCCAGCAGCCAGTTGAGGTAAAGGTCGCCACGCTCGCAATTATAGGGGCTGTAGCGCGGGATATGTTTGTAGTCATTATCCTTGGGGTGACCAAAACCGCCATAGGGCCAATAAATCCCGGTCGCCGCGAGATAAGGGACACGGTGGATTTTCGCCTTGAGGTCGAAATCCTCGACATTGGTTTTTTGTTTGGTGTCGAATTGCTGCGCGACGACGACATCGGCGGCAATCAAGAAATCCCGGTCGCTCTCGGAGATATCCTGATACGCTTCGATATAGCGGACCTCTTCCTCGGCAAACGGCAGGATATAGTCGCGATAAGCGCGATAGATGGTATCGATTTGGCAATTTCCGAGAAAGGCGATCCGTTTCATCCTGGTCTGCTTTCACTCACGCGTTTAGATGGCCTTCGCCGGGCGGAGGCGGCAATAGACTAGCAATCAATAGACTAGCATAGTCTCCGTTATTTATGGCCCAAAAACCTGCCGCGGCGCAAAAATCCGCTGCCAGAAACCATGCCGTGGTCTATCTGACTCCGGGGCAGGGGGCGTGGTTGGCTCGGGTGTGATTGGTGCAACCGCGATCGGCGTGGGCGAGATCGGCTCTGGTGCGGCCGGGGCTGCCGCCTCGGCACTTTCTTCCGCCGCGAGCGTTGCCGCGATGTTCTCCGCTCGACGGAGTGCCTCGGCGAGTTGGCGCTCCACGTCCTCGCCGGCGCGGCCGAGGGCGATTGCCTGGCGATAGGCGGCGGCGGCCTCGATTGGCGAGCCCGCCTGGATAAGAAGATTGCCGAGGTGGAAAAAAAGATTGGCGTCCTCGGGGAGGAGTAAGAGCGCGGCACGAGCCGCAGCAATCGCCTCCTCCCAAAGCTGGAGCGCGCCGAGCGTGTGGCTCAACGCGCCGAGTGCGCTAGCCCGATCGGGCTCGATCTCGCAGGCGCGGCTGAACGCCGCTTTTGCGGCTTCGATCTCCCCGGCGGCGGCGCGCATGTGGCCGAGATGCTCCCAATAGCGTGCCTCACTAGGCGCGCGCCGGGCGGCCTCTTCGGCCGCGGCCGCCGCATCCGCCTTTCGGCCCTGAAGATCGAGCGACGCGGAAAGCCACCAATGCCAATTCGGATCACGATCATCGTGAGCGAGAGCGGCGCGGAAGGCGTGTTCTGCCTCGGCGAATTTGCCCTCATGGAAATACCGCTCGCCTTCTCTGCGCAGCATGTCACCTTCCGCCGCCGAGGCCGTTTGAAAACGTTCTTGCCGAGCTAGGGCTTCCGCGAGCCAGTGTTGGAAGTCGGCATTCTCCGGCTCCAGAGCCAACGCCGCGCGATGCGCCGCGATCGCCGCCGAGTGTTCCCCGGCCTCGGAAAGAAGGCGGCCGAGATGCGCCTGCACCCTGGCATCGTGCGGATTGAGAGCGAGAGAGGCGCGTGCCTTTTCGATCGCCTCTTCGCGCCGGCCAAGCCCGGCGAGACTATGGCTGATGGCGCCGAGCGTTCCGGCCTGGCGCGGATTGATGGCGAGCGAGCGGCGGAATGCCTGTTCGGACGCCTCAATTTTGCCCTGTGCTGCGAACATGTGGCCGAGATGGGCCTCCGCTTCGTAATCTAGCGGATCGAGCGCGATAAGATCCTGGATAATTGCGTTCGCCTCCTCCCGCCGTCCCTCTCGGTCGAGAGAAGAAGACAGCGCGCGATAAAGAGAGGAGCGGTTGGGTGCGAGCGTCAGGGCGGCGCGGAAATTTACCTCCGCCTGCGCCGGCTCGCCGGCGTTCAAAAGGCAATGGCCGAGATGCTCAAGAACATTCGGCAGCTCCTCGGGATCGTCCGCCAGAATGGCAGCGGCTGCCTCCGCTTTGGCCAGAGCCTCAGCATAACGCCCAAGGGCCGTAAGGCTATGGCTGAATGAGACATGGCCATAGCCGGATTGGGGCGAGAGCCGAAGCGCCTGCTCGAAATGCGGGATCGCTTCGTCATTCCTGCCTTCGATGGCGAGCAGAATGGCCTCGACCAACGACTCGTTGAACGCGCAACGCGCATAGCGGTGGCAATACTCGGCGAAGGTGAAGCGTCCCTCGAACCAATAGCGGTAGCGCTGATTGTCGGCGATGAATTTGAGTCCGAAATGCGCGGCGACCTGGGGATGGATTGGTGTGATGTCGCTGCTGGCATGGGGGTTGCCTGGGTAAAGTTTGTTCAGCCGCGCAATGAGCCGCGGCTCAACATTAAGACGTCCAAATAATTCATTGATTAGCAATAGGGAAATGGAGCGCCGGAAATGGCCTGGGCTGGAGAAAAGCAATTCTTTCTGGAAATTGTCCCGAATGAATGGGGTGACGCTATAGCCGCAAATCTTATCCTGCCGCTCGATCATCCCGAGTGTCATTTCGAGGCGGCGATCAAGTTTGACCACCTTATTAATATCTTCGTTCAAGTATCGATTAACGCATTCGTCCGGATTTGTGTTTTTTTCGATAAATCTATTGAGATATAAATCTCCAATTTCGGCGTTGTACGGTTCGAAATCAAACCCAATTTTGAATTTTTTGCTCTTTGGATGTGGGAAGCCACCATATGGCCAGTACCCGCCAGAAAAATTTACATATGGAACGTAGTGTATTTTTGCCTTTATATCAAAATCTTGCAGATTTACTTCGTGAGTTGTATCTAATTTTTGCGTAATGACGATATCAGAGTCAGCCAAAAATGCTTTATCTTCATCTTTTATATTTTTGTAAATTTCTATATATCTCGCCCGATCGTCGCAAAATGGCAAAACGTAATCACGATAGGCAAGATAGAGCGTATCGATTTGGCAATTACCAAGAAAGGCAATTTGTCTCATCGAATTGTTTCCTTATATACCGCCGCAATCGTCATGATGGTTGTTGTGAGGGTGCCTGATCACGCCGCTTGGTGTGCCGCTGCAAGACCTTGTGCCGCCCAAATCTCGGCGAGCCGCTGGCGCACATCAGGTCGTCCGGGCGCCAGCGCCAGCGCTTTCGCGAAAGATGCTTCGGCGCCGGCAAGATCTGATAATTGCGCCAAAAGATTGCCGAGGTGGACGAAATAATCCGGGTCGTCCGGGCGTAGTGCGATCGCCGCGCGGGTGACTTCGATCCCCTCCGGCCAGCGTTTGAGTGCATAAAGCACATGGCCGAGGGCGATGAGCGCGCCGGCGCGCGTTGGCTCAAGCTGGATCGCCCGGCGGAACGCGCGTTCGGCGGCGCTGTTTTCGCCGCCGCCGGCAAGAAAATGGCCGAGATGCTCGAAATATCGCGCCTCATGCGGGGCCAACGCCACCGCGCGCCACGCCGCCTCGATCGCCGCCGCTCGCCGCCCAGCATGATCTTCGGCGTGGGCGAGCCAGGATTGCTGTTCCGCGGTCTCGGGAGTCGCGCGGAAGGCATCGGCGGCGGCGGTGAAATCGCCGGCCTCGAACAGTGCGACGCCCTCGGCGAGCGGCGCGGTATCCTCGGGCGGCGGTGGGGCCGCGCCCTCGAACGCGCAGGCGATCGCGGCCGAAAGCCGCGCCGCCGCCTCTTCCTGCCCTTGTGCCGTGAGCATGGCGGCGAGGCCGCGATAAGGCTCGGGGTCGCTCGGGTCAGCGCGGATCGCCTCACGAAACACGGCTTCCGCGCCTGCCGAGTCGCCACTCGCCAGCAGAAGATGACCGAGATGGCGGCGAAGATCACGGTTTTCTGGCGTCTCCGCCAGCGCGGCGCGGGCATCGGCGATCGCTTCCTCCCACCGCGCGAGCGCCGCCAGCGCATGGCTCCGCGCCGCGCGCACCCCCTCGATATGTGGCGCGAGGCCGAGGGCGTGTGAAAACGCCATGACCGCGCCGGCGCTATCGCCTCGCCCGGCAAGCAAATGGCCGCGCTGCACGTGAAGCTCGTAATCGAGCGGGTCTTTTTGCGCCAACATGGCCGCTAGCGCCCCGGCCTCTGCCCGTTTTCCTTGCCGCTCCCAATGCCCGGCGAGTAGCCGCAACCAGGGCGTGTGTTCCGGCTCCAGCGCTACTGCTCGCTCATAAGCCGCGCCAGCCGCCGCGATCTCGCCCACGTTGGTGAGGAGATTGCCGAGATGGGCGGCATGCTCCGCATCATGTCGCGCGAACATCATTGCCTGTTTCGCCGCGTCGACGGCGCCATCGATATCTTTCACGGCGATCAGAATGTGGCTAAGCAATGACCACGCGCGATGCGATTCAGGATGCACGGTGAGCCCAGCGCGCAACCGAGCGATCACTTCCAGGCGTTGGTCGGCTATGTTGCATAGGCCAAGGGCCTTCGCGAAATCTTTGTCGTACGCAAACCGAAGATAGCGATGGACGAATTCGGCGAAGGTGAAATCACCATCGAGCCAGAACGGATAACGTGTCGCCTCGTTCGCCCAGGCAAGGCCGAAATGCGCGGCGAGGCGCGGATGCACCGGCAGCGCCTCTTGCGGGAAAAAACTGCGGCGGATGACATGCGGCAGGCGGGTAATCAGAGGCGAAGGGACGCCGAGCTGCTCGAAGCAGCGCTCCACCACATGGAGAAAAATACGTCGGTTGGGATGGTCTGGGGTAAGGAAAATCGGCTCCTCGCGAAAATGCCGTTCCATCAAGGACGCAACTTCGAAACCAGTTTTTTCGTCGCGCTGTTTTTGCAACGCGAGATTCATCTCCAAACGTCGATCCAATCTCACTTTCTGATTGATATCGAGGTCGAGATAACGCGCCGCCGCGTCCTCGGCCGGCACATTCTCGCGGATCAGCCGATTAAGGTAGGCGTCCCCCAGTTGGGCAGGGTAGGGGCCGTGGGCGATGAATTCCTCCTGCGCGTTGCTCGGATGCTCCTCATAAGCGTAAGGCCAGAGAAAATTGCAATTGACATAGGGCACCGTGACCACCGGCTTATCAAGGCCAAGTTCGGCGATATTGGTGCGTTGCGCGAAATCGAACACCAGATCGACGATGACATCGGCGCTGGCCAAGGTCGCCCGGCTCGCCTCGTCGAGATCGTGATAGGCGGGAACGTGAAAGCCACGCTCCCCGGTGAAGGGCGCGATGTGCCGGTTAAAGGCGTCCGTCAACGCTTGGGCCTGACAATTGCCGACGAAGACGACCCGCCGCATTCCCAACTCCGTTTAATCTACTCGGTCAACTTGCCAGCTTTCTGGAGAAATTTCATCATTTTTTGCATGGCGCGCAGCGTCGTCTCGCTGGCGTGATGTTCCATCCCCTCGGCGTCTTCCCGCGCCGTTGCCTCGTCAACGCCGATCGCTTGCAAAAACCCGGCGACGATCTCGTGGCGCGCCCGCGCCCGCCGCGCCAGCGCCCGCCCGGCCTCGGTGAGCAGGACGGCGCTGTAGGGCTCGGTCGCGACAAGCCCATCGCGCGCAAGCCGCCCGACGGTGCGGATCACCGTGACGTGCGAGACACCGAGCGCGCGCGCGATTTCGACGGCCCGCGCCTCTCCGCGCTCGCGGATGAGATCGTCGATCAGCTCGACATAATCCTCGGCGATCTCGCCTTGGCGGTCATCGCGGGCGCGGACGAAGCGGTTGCGCGCGGCGGGCGGGGCAGGCGGGCACATGGTCGCGGATGACGCTTCAGACCGGCTCCAGAACATGGATCACCCGGCTTGCGATCCATTCCTTGGTTTTCGCGGCATAGGCGGCCATGTGCGGCGCTGCGGCGTGGGCGGCTAGCGCCTCGCGGCTCTCCCATTTCTCGATCACGACGAAGGTATCGGGGCCGAAGGGGGTCTGAATCCGGCCCATCCCCTCGGCGTCGATCGCCGGGCCATATTCGAGGCAGCCGGCCTCCGCCCGCACCAGCGGGATATTGGCGCGAAAGGCCGCGAGAATGTTCTCGCGCTGGCCGGGTTTCGCGGTGATGATGGCGATGACGTGGATCATGGGCGTCCTTTCGGGGTGGGGGATTGGGTCACTCGCCGGCGAGCCGCGCCGCCATCAGCGGCGAAGCAAGCCGCATCAGGCCCGCGACCTCGCCGGCGCTATCGATCGCAAGCGCTGCGTCGGCGAGCCGCGCCGCCCGCTCGGCCCCGAGCACGGCATCGGCGAGGCCGGCGAATTTGGCGCGAAGGTCGGCTTCGGTCGGAAAATTCTCCGGCTCGCCACGCGCGATGACGATTTTTTCGGAATACGCCCGCCCGCCCGCGCTCACTGTTACCCGCCCGGCCATGAAACGCGGGAATTCGGCCTCGATCTCGGGATCCTCGACCGGCGTCACGCGGGCCATCAGGGCGCGGATCTCGGGGTCGTCGAGAAAGCGATAGCTGTCCCAGCCCATTTCGCCACGGGCCAGCGCGCAGGCGATGACGAACGGGCCGCTGAACTGGCCATCGACGACGTTTTGCGGATCGCGCTTTTTCTCGAGCGGCGCCCCGATCAGCAGCATGCCGGCGCGCGGCAGGCCGAGCGTCACCGCCTCGATATCAGCGGGTTTGAGCCCATACTTGGCGCGGAGCGCGAGCGCCGCATCGATCCCGGCATGGCCATAGCGGCAGGAGGGATAAGGCTTGACCGCGGTTTGCATCAGCTCGAACGCCTCCCCGAGGCCGGTGAGCGCGCGGGCCGGATCGGGGGCGGGGGCATAGGCGGCAAGGAAGCCGTGTTTGCCCTCGAACGCCTCGGCCGCACCCTTGAACCCTTCCCGCGCAAGCGTTGCGGCGCTAAGCCCGGCCATCGCCGCCCAGCCGACCTGAAACCGCTTGGTCCAGGCGCCATTAGCAAGAAACTGCAGGCTGCCGGCGCATTGGCTAAGCGCGATGCCGAACGCGGACGCCACCCCATGAGCATCAAGCCCGAACACCCGCGCCGCCGCCGCCGCCGCGCCAAACGCGCCGCAGGTCGCGGTCGGGTGAAAGCCGCGATCGTAATGGGCGCCAGCGGGCAGCGCGAGGGCGATGCGGCAGGTGATTTCATAGCCGGCGATGATCGCGGCCAGCGTCTCCGCCCCGCTCGCGCCTGCCATTTCGGCCGCCGCCAGCGCCGCCGGGATCACCGGCGCGCCGGGATGGAGCGAGCCGGCGGCGTGCGTGTCGTCAAAATCGAGCGAGTGGCCGAGCGCGCCATTGAGCAGCGCAGCCCCCGCCGGCGTGTAGCGCGCCGAATCGCCAAAGACCCCGGCATTGCCAGCGGCGAGCCCGAGCGCGCGGCTGGCGGCGAGCAGCGCCGGCGTGCTTTCGGCGTCATGCCGGGCGCGGACGATGTTGCCGATGAGATCGAGCACGAGCAGGCGCGCGCGGGCGACAACGGTGGGCGGCAGGCGCTCGAGCCGGATCGCGGCGGCGAAACGGGAGAGATCAGCGGTAAGACCCATGGCACGTTTCCTCGGCTTTCTGACATTCCCCCATCTTTCGCGCATTTCCGCCCTGCTTGCCAAGCGGCCTCGCGGGAATGGCGAAGCGGGCGCCGCTGTGGCAGAGGAAGGCGCATGATTTCTCGCCGATTCTTGCTCGCGGCCTCGCCCTGGGTGCTCAGCGTGACGCCGCGCGCGGCGCGTGCCGATGGTAATTTTTCGCATTTTCTCGCGCAATTGCGCGCAAAAGCGATCGCCGCCGGCATTGCCCGCGCGACGCTCGATCGCGCGCTCGCCGGGATCAACCCCGACCCGCGCGTGATCGCGCTCGACCGCCGCCAGCCGGAATTCACCCAAACCTGGGCGCACTATGCTGCGAGCCGGCTGTCGCCGGTGCGCATTGCCGCCGGGCGGGCGGCGATGGCGCGGCATCGGGCGCTGCTCCGCGATGTCGAGACCGCCTATGGCG
The DNA here is from genome assembly GCF_049965395.1 of Acidibrevibacterium sp. Classification (NCBI taxonomy): domain Bacteria; kingdom Pseudomonadati; phylum Pseudomonadota; class Alphaproteobacteria; order Acetobacterales; family Acetobacteraceae; genus Acidibrevibacterium; species Acidibrevibacterium sp. The sequence goes on along the minus strand of NZ_JBMFWJ010000044.1, from coordinate 8,905 downwards.
TGCCGCCTTCGGTGATCGTCGCGATCTGGGGGTTGGAGTCGAATTACGGCACCAACACGGGTGATTTTCCGACGATCCCGGCGCTCGCGACGTTGGCCTGGGAGGGGCGGCGGGCGGCGCTTTTCATCGGCGAACTGATCGCTGCCTTGCGCATCATCGAGGGCGGCATGGCGCCGTCGCGGCTCACCGGCAGCTATGCCGGCGCGATGGGCCAGCCGCAATTCATGCCGAGCGCGTATCGGCGCTATGGCGTTGATTTCAATGGCGATGGCGTGTGCGACATCTGGACCGATACCGCCGATGTTCTGGCCTCGATCGCCCGTTATCTCGCTGACCATGGCTGGGTGCACGGCGCCGGCTGGGGCCAGGCGGTGGTCCTGCCGCCTGATCTCGATGCGGCGCATGCCGGCGCGCGGCGGTTTTCCGAGTGGCAAGCGCTCGGCGTTGCCCCGCGCGGCGGCGATTTCGCCGATCCCGACGCGAGCGCCCGCCTCACGCTACCCGCCGCCGGCGAAGCTTTTCTGGTCTCATCCAACTTCCAGGTGATAAAATCCTACAATGCATCGGATTTCTATGCGCTGGCGGTGGGGTTGTTGAGCGAAAAGGTGAGGGGATGAAGCGCGCGGCTTTGGTGGCGTTGGTGCTGCTGGCCGGCTGTGGCCCGGCCGGCGCCGATCAGTCCGGGAATTCCGGGCTCTCGGCGCTGAAAAGCTTGTTCGCAAGGCTTTTTCATGGTGGCGCGGTGCCACCAATCGAAAGCCCGCGTTACGTCGTCGGCAAGCCCTATCAAGCCGGCGGGGTCTGGTATTATCCCGAGGAACGTTTCCATTATCAGGCGAGTGGCCTTGCCAGCGTCGATCCCGCCGATCACGCGGCCCTGACCGCGGATGGCGAACGCTACGATCCTGGCGCCATGGCGGCGGCGCATCAAACCCTGCAATTGCCGGCGATCGCGCGGCTGACCGATCTCGAAACCGGCCGCCAAGTGGTGGTGCGGATCAATGACCGGGGGCCTGCGAATCCCGGGCGGCTGCTTTCCGTGACGCCCAAGGTTGCGGAATTGCTGGGTTTTCCGGCCTCGGGCGTCGCTCAGATCCGGGTCGAGCTTGATGCCGCCGCGAGCATGGCGCTGGCCGAGGAGATGGGCGGGCATCTCAACGCCCAGGTCGCGGCGGCGCCGCGCGATTCCGTTGAGGCCACCGATCTGCCGCCGCCGAACGGCGGCTCGCCGGCGGCGCCAGGCGCCCCACGCCCCGTTTCGCCCGCCGCCGGCGTCGATCCGCTGGCGGTCGGCAAGCTCGCGGTGCCGCTGCATCTGCCGCCGAGCGTGAGCCAGGGCCCGCCCGATCCCGGCCGCCTCTATATCGACTGCGGCACGTTCAGCAGCGCCGAATACGCCTATCGCGAGCAAGCTAAGCTCGTCGGCTTGTCGGCGCGGGTCGAGCGCCGGTTGGTCGAGGGGCAGGAAAGCGATATCGTGCGCGTTGGCCCGCTCGCCTCCGTCCTCGATGCCGATCAGGCGCTGGCGAAAATATTGCAGGCCGGCGTCACCGGCGCCGTCATCGTGATCGATACGCCTTGAGAACGGGAGCCCGCGTTATGGTGAGCCGCCGCTTTTTGCTGTTGGCCAGCGTCGCTTTTGGTGCTGCCGCCGGCCCGCTTGCCGCGGCGCCAAAGCCCAAACATGCGGCGCCAGCCCCCCCCGCGCCAACCCCCCCGACGACGCCGGCGACGACGCCGCTCGGCCCGGTCGATACCGCAGCGCGCTGGGCGTTCGCGACCGATTACACCACCGGCGCCGATCTCCTCGACAAGGACGCCGATGTCGCGATGGTGCCATCGTCGATGACCAAGCTAATGACGATCTACATCGTCTACGGCATGCTCAAGGCGGGGCGATTGCAGCTCGATCAGATGCTGCCGGTGAGCGAGCGGGCCTGGCGCACCGGCGGGTCGAAAATGTTCGTGCCGTATCCCGGCAGCGTCCGCGTCGAGGATCTGATCCGCGGCGTCGTCGTCGATTCCGGGAACGATGCCTGCATCGTGTTCGCCGAGGCGATCGCGGGCTCTGAGGAACAATTCGTCGATCTCATGAACCAGCGCGCCAAGGATCTTGGCCTGACCCGTTCGGTGTTCAAGAATTGCACCGGGCTTCCCGATCCCGGCCATGTCATGTCCTGCCGCGACATTGCGACGCTGGCCGCCGCCTTGATCCGCAATTTCCCTGAATATTACCATTACGACTCAGAAAAAACTTTCAAATACAATAATATAGAGCAATATAATCGCAACCCGCTGGTGCAGAAGGGCATCGCCGACGGGCTCAAGACCGGGCACACCGATGCCGGCGGCTATGGCGTCGTCGCTAGCACCGAGCGCGCCGGGCGGCGGGTGATCCTGGTGCTGAACGGCATGGAAACCTCGCATCAGCGCGGCGAGGAAGCCGAGCGGCTGATGGAATGGGCGTTCCGCGAGTTCGAGGACGTGACCCTGCTTGCCGCCAATGACCCGGTCGATCGCGCCCCGGTCTGGCTCGGCGCCGCGCCCTCGGTCGCCCTCGTCACCGGGCGCGATGTCGTGGTGACGATGCCGCGGCAATGGCAAAACAAAGCGAAGCTCACCGCGCAATATACGGCACCGCTCGCAGCACCGGTGGCGAAAGGGGCGGTGGTCGGCAAGCTCACGCTCTCCGGCCAGGGCGTGCCGGCGATGGAAATCCCGCTCCACGCCGCCGATGACGTGCCGCGTCTCGCGCTCCCGAACCGGGCGCTCGCGGTGTTGACCCACTATCTGACCGGCGGCTGAGCAGGCCCCGGCATGGCGCACGGCTTTTTCATCACCTTGGAAGGCGGCGAGGGGGCGGGAAAATCGACCCAGGCGCGCCTGCTCGCCGCTTCCTTCGCGCGGGCCGGCTTGCCTGTTCTTGCGACGCGTGAGCCCGGCGGCACGGCGGAAGCGGAGCGGCTGCGCGCCCTGCTGCTCGATCCCACGCTCGTCTGGACGCCGCTTGCCGAGACATTGCTCCATAACGCCGCCCGTGCCGAGCATGTCGCGAAGGTGATCCGGCCTGCGCGCGACGGCGGAACCCATGTGGTGTGCGACCGTTTCGCCGATTCGACGCTCGCCTATCAGGGGTACGGTCAGGGCTGCGATCTGCAGGCGATCGCAACGCTCGCCGGGATGATCGATCTGCGCCCCGATCTTACGCTCGTTCTCGATCTCGCGCCGGAGGTGAGCCGGGCGAGGCTTGCCGCGCGCGGCGCCGGGGCGGATCGCTATGAGCGGCTCGGCGCGGCGTTTTTCGCCCGCGTGCGGGACGGGTTTCGCGCCATTGCCGATGCCGATCCCGAGCGTTGCGTCGTGATCCCCGCCGACGACGAGGAGGCCCACATCGCCGCGCGGATTGTCGAGGCCGTGCGGGCGCGGCTCGGGCTGTCGCTGTGACCGACGCCGCCCCCGCACCGCGCGCCAATCCGCGCCTTCTCGGCCATGCGGCGGCGGAGACGGCATTGGTCGAGGCGTTGCGCGCCCGCCGCCTGCATCATGCCTGGCTGATTGCCGGGCCAGCGGGGATCGGCAAGGCGACGCTCGCGTTTCGCTTCGCCCGCTGGCTGCTCGCCGGGGCGCCGGCGCAACAGGGCCGAGCCGGGGAGGCGGCAAGTCTCGCGCTCGATCCCGCGCATCCGGTGTTCCGCCGCGTCGCCGCCGGCAGCCACGCCGATCTCCTCACCATCGAGCGCGGCTTCGATGACAAGCGCCGCCGCCAGCGTCGCGAGATTTTAGTCGATGATGTGCGCGCGCTCGGCGGCTTTCTGCGTCTTACGCCGGCCGAGGGCGGCTGGCGTGTCGTGGTGGTGGATGGCGCCGAAGGGCTGAACCGCAACGCCGCCAATGCCCTGCTCAAGCTGCTCGAGGAGCCGCCGCCGCGGGCGCTTCTGCTGCTCGTCTGCAGTGCGCCGGGGCGACTGTTGCCGACGCTGCGCAGCCGCTGCCGCATCCTTCGTCTCGCCCCGCTTGCTCTGCCGGTGATGGAGGGGCTGCTCGAACAGCTCTTGCCCGAAACCGCCCCCGCCGAGCGCGCGCGCCTTGCCGCCCTTGCCGAGGGCGCGCCCGGCCGGGCACTGGCTCTCGCCGAGGAGGATGGCTTGCGTCTTGCCGGCCTGGTGGCCGAGACCCTGGCCGCGCTGCCCGCCCTCACCCCGGATCGCGCCCACGCGATTGCCGATCGCGTGCTCACCGGCGAGGAGGACGCTTTCGAGGTGTTCGCCGATCTCCTGCGCGATACCCTTGCGCGGGCGCTGCGTGAGGCCGGGCGCGGCGGCGCGGCGCCGGCCTGGCTTGGCGCGCGCCCTCTTGAAGCCTGGGCGGAGCTATGGCACGCCGTTGGGCGCCTGCGCGATGACACCGGGCGATTTTATCTCGACAAGCGCGAGGCCACCTTGATGACATTGTCCCGCGCCGCCGATATCGCCGCACCCCGATGAGCGAGACCCTATGAGCCAGAGCGCATGAAAAAATTCTACCTCACGACGCCGATCTATTACGTCAATGGCGCCCCCCATATCGGCCACGCCTATACCTCGATCGCGGCCGACGTGCTGGCGCGCTGGCAACGGCTCGACGGGTTCGAGGTGTTTTTCCTGACCGGCACCGACGAGCATGGCCAGAAAGTGGAAAAAGCGGCAGCGGAGGCCGGGCTCGACACGCAGCGCTTCACCGATCGCGTCGCCGAGGATTTCCGCGCCATGGCGGCGGCGATGGGGGTCTCCAACGATGATTTCATCCGCACCACCGAGGAGCGCCACAAGCGCGCCTGCATCGCCCTCTGGGAGCGGCTCGTCGCCAATGACGCGATCTATCTCGGCCATTACGAGGGCTGGTACGCGGTCCGTGACGAGGCGTTTTATGGCGAGGATGAACTCGTCACCACGCCGGACGGCACGCGCCTTGCGCCGACCGGCGCGCCGGTGGAATGGGTGCGTGAGCCCTCCTATTTCTTCCGGCTCTCCGCCTGGCAGGAAAAATTGCTCGCCTTTTATGAGCAGAACCCGGATTTTATCGCCCCCGTCGCGCGCCGCAACGAAGTATTGAGCTTCGTCCGCAGCGGGCTCACCGACCTTTCGGTCAGCCGCACCAGCTTCACCTGGGGCATTCCGGTGCCCGGCGATCCGGCGCATGTGATGTATGTCTGGCTCGATGCCTTGACCAATTACATCACCGCCGCCGGCTTCCCCGATGAGGCCGATCCACGTTGGCATTTCTGGCCGGCCGATCTTCATATCGTTGGCAAGGAGATCGTGCGGTTTCACGCGGTTTATTGGCCGGCGATGCTGATGGCCGCCGGGATCGCCCCGCCCCGGCGCATCTATTCGCATGGCTGGTGGACGGTGGAGGGCGAGAAGATGAGCAAATCGCTCGGCAACGTCATCGATCCGCGTGAATTGGTCGGCGAATTCGGCCTTGATCCGCTGCGCTATTTTCTTCTCCGCGAGGTGCCGTTCGGCAATGACGGCGATTTCAGCCGCCGCGCCCTGATCACCCGGCTCAACGGTGAGCTCGCCAATGATCTCGGCAATCTCGCCCAACGCACATTATCATTGATCGCGCGCCAGTGCGAAGGAAGGCTGCCGGCTTTGGGCGAAAGCACGCCCGCCGACGCGGCGCTGCGCGAGGCCGCGGCCCGGCTTCCGGCGCTGCTGCGCGAGCGCATCGCGCGCCTTGTCTTTCACGAGGCGCTGGAGGAAGTGTGGAAAACCGTCCGTGCCGCCAATGCCTATATCGATCATCAGGCGCCCTGGGCGTTGCGCAAGACCGATCTCGTGCGCATGAACACGGTTCTGCGCGTGCTCGCCGATACGCTCCGCGTCATCGCGACGGTGTTGCAGCCCTTCATGCCGGCGAGCATGGCGCGGCTGCTCGATCAGCTCGGCGTCCCTGAGGACGCGCGCGAGCTCGCCGCTTTGGCCGAGGCAATGCCGGCGGGCATTGCCCTGCCGCCGCCCTCGGGTATCTTTCCGCGCTTCGTCGAGCCGGCGGGCTAGGGCGATGCTGATCGATTCGCATTGCCATCTCGATTATTTCGCGGGCGATGACCTCGCCGGCGTACTGGCCCGGGCGCGCGAGGCAGGGGTCGGCGAGATGGTTAGCATCAGCACCCGGCTCGACCAAGCTCCCGCCCTGATCGCACTGGCCTCGGCGCATCCGGGACTTTGGTGCACCGTCGGCGTCCATCCGCATCACGTCGCGGAAGCGCCGCTCGCCGAGGAAGCGGCGCTGGCCGCCCTCGCAGCCCACCCTAAGGTGGTCGGGATCGGCGAATCCGGGCTCGATTACTTTTATGATCGCGCGCCCCGGCCGCGCCAGCAGGAGAGTTTCCGCATTCATATCCGCGCAGCACGCTTGGCGGGCGTGCCGCTCGTGATCCATGCGCGCGACGCCGATGACGATATCGCCGCGATCCTCCACGAGGAATGGGCGGCGGGCGGCGCCTTCGCGTTTCTCCTCCATTGTTTCAGCGCCGGCCGCGCGCTCGCCGAGGCCGCGCTCGCGCTCGGCGGCTATATCAGTTTTTCCGGCATGCTGACCTTCCCGAAATCGGAGGCGATCCGCGCGATTGCGCGCGACGTTCCGGCCGAGCGGCTGCTGGTCGAGACCGATGCCCCCTATCTCGCGCCGGTGCCGCATCGGGGCAAGCGTAACGAGCCGGCCTTCGTTACGCACACGGCGATGCGGCTCGCCGAGATCCGCGGTCTCGACGCGGCGGCGCTAGCACATCTCACGACGGAAAATTTCCGCCGGCTATTTACGAAAACCGGTTGAGCGGCGATGGCGGCGGCGGCGATGCGGGTGGTGGTGCTGGGTTGCGGCGGCTCGGCCGGCGTGCCGCTGATCGGCGGCTCGGACGGCTGCGGTGATTGGGGGGCCTGCGATCCCGCCGAGCCGCGCAACCGCCGGCTTCGCGCCAGCATCGCGGTGTGCGCCGGCGGCCAGACCCTGCTCGTCGACACTGGCCCCGATCTTCGCAGCCAGTTGCTCGGCAACGGCATCGCCCGCGTCGATGCGATTCTCTACACGCACGCCCATGCCGATCACATCACCGGGCTCGATGACGTGCGTATTCTGAACCGTATCGCGAACCGCCCGCTGCCGGCTTATGGCATGGACGTGACACTCAGCGAAATCCGCCGCCGTTTCGAATACGCTTTCCTGCCGCATGATGCGCGACAGTTTTTCTATCGTCCGGTTCTGCTGCCCCAAATCGTCGCGCCAGGGGACGATGTCGCGATGGCAGGGATCACGGCACGGGTTTTTCTCCAGGACCATGGGTTTGTCACCTCGCTTGGGTTTCGCTGTGGTGGTTTCGCCTATTCGACCGATGTCGTTATGCTCGATGCGGCGGCGCTCGCGGTGCTCGAGGGTGTCGATACCTGGCTCGTCGGCTGTTTTCAGCGCGCGCCGCACAAGACCCATGCGCATCTCGAACGGGTGCTCGATTGGACGGCAACCCTCGGGGTACGCCGGACCGTGCTCACCCATATGGGGACCGACATGGATTGGGGCTGGCTCAAGCACCATTTGCCGAGCCATGTCGAGCCCGCTTATGACGGGTTGATCTTGGAGATTCCCGGCTGATCGCCTCGGAACCGAAGGAGAGAAAGACGATCATGACACCCCGCCCGCTCAGCGAACCCGCCATTTTCCCGACGACATCCTGGCTTGCCGGGCGCAGCCGCGCCGCGAGATGGGGCAGCCTCTTGATCGGGACCGCGCTGCTCGCCCTTTCCGCCCATATCGCGGTGCCGTTCTGGCCGGTACCGATGTCGATGCAGACGCTGGTCGTGCTGCTGATCGGTTTCGCCATGGGGGCACGGCTCGGCGGTGCGACCGTGCTCGCCTATTTCGTCGAGGGGGCGATCGGGTTGCCGGTTTTCCATGGCGGCGGCGGGATTGCCTATTTCGCTGGGCCGACCGGGGGCTATCTGATCGGGTTTCTGCCGGCGGCGTTGCTGGTCGGCGCGCTCGCCGAACGCGGCGCGACACGCAGCCTGCTCCGAACAGCGGCAGCGGCGCTACTCGGGGACGTGCTGATCTTCGCCTGCGGCCTTGCCTGGCTTGCGATCACCTTCGGCCCGGCCAAAGGCCTCGCTTTCGGCCTCATGCCGTTCTTGCCGGCGGAAGCGGTCAAGCTCGCTCTCGCCATCGCTGTCGCACCGCTGCTCTGGCGCGGTCGAGGCTGACGATTGCTCAGCAGCCCGCACTATGGATGATGTCCCGCTGCGCGGTAGCCGCGCGTGTCCTGGGCAGGGGTGTTCTCTGAGATCACTGCTTCGCCGAAGATCCAGTGGATGTTCATGCCGACCACGCGGCGCATGCCAGCCTCCTATCGTTGCTTATGACGATGGGAGCAGCCGAGCGACATGACACCTACGGATCCGCGCGCTCAGCGCAACCGAGTGAGTCGCGGAGACGGCCGGCATCGTTTCATTGACCTTTGCCGAACCCGGTCAGACCGGTTCGCCATCATTACGCATCACCCTCACGAACCAGCGCCGCCCGCGGGCAGATCGGTGAGACGTCTCGACACGGGTGAGCATCGCCGCAATGCCCGCGCCGTCTTATGTGCCACCGCCGTTGCAGCGACATTCACCGGCTGACGACCGACCAAGGCGGTCAACCAGGCCGGGGCACGACGTTCTTGCGGAAGGTGGTACCGACCACCGCCCGCGCGCCGTGGATCAGCGGCGTGCGCAGGTACCGGTCGCCGCCCTTGCTGATCTGGCCGATGCGCTCCCTGCCGCCGCTGGCCTGGATGCGCGGCGTCAGCCCAAGCCACGCCGCGAAGTGCCGCGCCGACTGGAACTGCCTGCCGTCGCCGACCGCAGCGACGAGCGCCGTGGCCTTTAAC